>NZ_JBIQLE010000011.1:0-112069 GCF_044464525.1 Pusillimonas sp. | reverse complement strand
GTTGGACGAAACCAAATCCAACCAGGCCATTGCGGTGGCAACCCCCTCGACCACCATGGTTGAGGCCCAACAGATACCCGCCGGCGGCGGCTCGAGCAGCTTGAGCGGCATCGCCGACGTGGGCGAGCTGATGGGAAGCCTGAACCAGGGCGCGCCCATACAGCCTATCGAAGCGCCCGATGTACCTTCCCCCCACGTGGCGGCACAACCAGTGGGCAATTCCGGCGCCTGGCAGGCCCGTCTGCGCCAAGACCTGCAAGCTTGCGATGCCGAGAGCTTCTTCGACCGGCCCAGCTGCGCCTGGGCGGCACGCAACAAGTACTGCACACCGAACGGCGCTTGGGGCAAAGTGGCAGACTGCCCGGCCAAGAGCTTCTAGCTTTTCGCAGCCCGCTTGCCTGCCCGGAACTTATCCGGATGCGGTCGAACGACCGCAAAAAATAAAAGCCGGCCCTTTTCAGGGCCGGCTGCGTATACACGGATGGGAATAAGCCGCTTATTCTTCCATCTGCGACTGCAGGTAATTTTGCAGCCCGACTTTTTCAACCAGCTCGATTTGGGTTTCGAGCCAATCAATGTGCTCTTCGGTGTCGTCGAGAATTTTCTGGAACAAATCGCGCGAGACATAATCGCGTACCGACTCGCAGTAGGCCATGGCCTCGGTAACCGTCTTGTGGGCAGCCGTTTCCAGCTTGAGATCGCAAGACAAAATCTCTGGCACATCTTCGCCGATCAAGAGCTTGTGCAAGTCTTGCAAGTTGGGCAGGCCGTCGAGCATGAATATGCGCTCGATCAAGAGATCGGCGTGCTTCATTTCGCCGATGGACTCATCGTACTCGTGCTTGCCCAGCTTGTTGAAGCCCCAATGGTTAAGCATGCGGGCATGCAAAAAATACTGGTTGATGGCCGTAAGCTCGTTCTTGAGCTGTGCGTTCAAATGCTGGATGACAGTGGGGTCGCGCTTCATGACGTGCTCCTGGTAAACCCGACGGCCGCTTGCGCGGCCCGGAATTATTGATCTGTGTATGCTCTGGTTAGGCAATAGCCTACCATGGAGAAGGTAATTTATCAGTACCTTCACAAGGCGGAAAACGTCCGGAAACCCGCATGAATACAGCATTTCGCTGAATAAGAATGAGTTCGCTTGTCGCTAGCAGTACCTGCGCAAGGTCGGCGCCATGCGGCTCAGCGCATATCAGGGGGTGGCGAAAAGCAGGTAACTATTTATGACTGCAAGGCGGGAACAACCTGCCCGGGGCCGGTTCTGCGAAAGAGAGCCTGCCTGAAGAATATTGTTTCTTTTTGTAAAAGGGCTCAGGCGCGGCGCGCAACCACACGTACCGTCATGCCGCCCAACGAAGCATCGTTGGCGGCTTCTTCGACAACTGCGCCGATAGCGGTGCCTGAAAGATGCTCAGCCTCTCGCCCGCCCGGGAGATACTCGCTGGCGGTGTCGGCGCAACGGCCGCAACACATCGCGACACCCAGATCCACCTGGAGGTCGACGAGCGTTTCAGCTCCGTCTGCGACGGCCTTGATGACCTGGCGCTCTGTGATGGCGCTACATATACAAATGAACATGAGAATAATTATTATCCAGCTTTCAAGAAAAAGCAACGACAAAAACCGGGTTCTATTGCAAAAATTGTAAATGAGTCAGGGGCTTGGTGGGTATTTCAAGCATCGCAACAGTCGATGTGCGCCTGCCCGCCTTAGTGCAAGCGAGCACTAGCGAACGCTGTCACCATCCAGGCGCGCCCGCGCACGACGCTGCGCGGCGGGGGGAATGCCCGCAGCCTCGCGGTATTTGGCCACGGTTCGACGCGCGATCACAACGCCGCGCTCGCCCAGCATGGACGCGATCCGACCATCCGACAAAGGCTTGCCAACCGGCTCACCCTCGACAAGCTCTTGAATGACTGAACGCACCGCAGCGGACGAAGTCGTGTCTCCATCCTCAAGGCCAACGGCGGTTGTGAAGAAATATTTGAGTTCGTACATACCCCAGGGTGTCTGGATGTATTTTTGCCGAGTAGAGCGCGACACGGTGGACTCATGCATCTGCAGTTCCTGGGCGATGTCCCGCAGTACAAGCGGCCGAAGCGCCTGTTCGCCGAGTTCAAAAAAGGCCTGCTGATGTTCCACCACTGCTCCGGCAACACGCAGTATGGTGTCGAATCGCTGCTGAATGCTTTTGATCAGGCCATGAGCCTCTTGAAGCCGTTGCCGCAGGGGATCGCCGCCCGCATCACCGGTCTGGCGGATGATGCGCTCATAGGCCGAATCGACTCGCAAGGCCGGCTTCACAGCCGAATGAAGAAATGCCCGCCACACGCCGCCCGACTTACGCGCAATAACCTCCGGCCGCACATAATCGGCAACGTCCGAGGCCCAATCTCGCCCCGGTTTGGGATCAAGCCGCAGGAGCAGCCGCCGTGCCTCGAGCAGGACGTCTTGTTCGTATCCCAATTGCCGGCGCAAGCCGGTCAGCTTGCCCGAGGCCAGTAACGCCAGGTGTCCTGCAGCCAGTTTGCGAGCGCAGTCCACTACCTCAACGCCCGCAGTGCAATCCAGACGTCCAAGTTGCAGCAGCAGGCATTCGGACACCGACGCCGCACCCACGCCGGGCGGATCAAACGACTGGAGCAAACGCAGCGCAACCAGCCAGTCGCCGCTTTCGACGCCCAACTCGGCCGGAAGCAGCGCGGCCAGTTCATCCAGCGGAGTCGTCAGGTAACCGTTATCGTCCAGCTCTTCGATCAACAGCTCCACCAACACGCGGTCGCGCTGTGTCGCTCTGGTTAAACGCAACTGTTCCAGAAGATGTTGGCGCAAGGTGGGCTCAATCGTGGCTTCGCGGGGTGCATAATCATCGCCGTCACGAAAGCGCGACATCGGCTCGCCCGATACGTCGAAACTCCTATCATCCTGTAACGAGTCTGTTTCCGAATCTGCGCCTTCGGTGTCATACTCTTCAACGCGTTCCAGCAAAGGGTTGTCGAGCAAAGCCTGGGCAATCTCAAGTTCAAGGTCTTGCGCCGAACACTGCAAAAGGCGTATGGCCTGCCGCAGTTGAGGAGTCAGCGCCAGTTGCTGATGCTGGCGCAGTTCGATTGAATGGCGCGATTGCATAGGTAAAATGACCCGCATGAAACAAATATCAAGCACTCGGGCGGCCCCACAAGATCAAGCTGTGCTGCGCAGCGCCCTGCTAAAGCTTACAGCAACGCAAAAAATTCTGTGCACCGTGGTGGTGGCGGTGGTGGCCATCATCTGGTATGACCTCCTTACCCGGCTCATCGCGTTTGGAGACGGGGTCGATTACTCGGGCTTGCAGGCGCTCGGCGGCGATTCCATTGCGTTCCTGCAACGCTACAACTCTTTTTTCTGGTGGGTTCTGGTTGCATTGTGCACGCTTATCATCGCTTATCTTTTGTTCGGCTTCGTACGGGCAAGTGGGGAGCGGGTGCGAGGCAAGATCGTCAATGCCGACACTTTCCAGAGCCTGGTCGCTCAATTGTCCGAACCGGCCCGCGACGTCCTGCGCTGGGCATGGCAAGACCGCAGCCAGCCGGTAACTGTTGGGGTTTTACAACGCACCGCCGCCGAATTGAAGTCGGGCAGGGCGGGTAAAATCGATCTTACGCGCCAGCAAGCTCAGATACTGGCCGAACCGGCGGCTACCACCGATCCACGCCAGCAGCCGGTCGCTGCACAGCCGCTTTCCTGACTTGTCGCAACGCCTCGCCAACGGCGTGCTCCCGCTATAACGCGCCACGCCCCGACAGGCCCCGGCTCTTGCGCGCGCACGTAACAATGTTTAGACTATTAAATATGGAATTCACCAACGCCACCTCTGTATTTATTGCTTCCGGCAGCCCTGCTGCCGGTGCGGTGGCGTTTGCTCCCAATGCCGGCGTTTGCCGCGCTTCTCTTTCCGCTCTGGCCCTATCCCTGCTGCTACCGATCGGTTGCCGGGCCTAGCGTCGTGTGGCAGTTCGGCAGCCAGTCAGCCACGCCGATATTATTACGTCGTCAACTTGTGCTACTGAAGCCTGCGGGCTAATTCACGGTCCAGTGCAAATACGGCGACCAGACGACCCACACAAGAAAGAACTCCGTAGATAGGTGCCTTATGCTCTCTAACCCTTCCGACAAATATCGCCCGTTTGTTGCGTTTGAACGCGACTACGCTGAGCGCACCTGGCCCAGCAAGCGCATCACTCATCCCCCCATTTGGATGAGTACCGACCTGCGCGATGGAAACCAGTCTCTTATCGAGCCCATGAGCGTCGAGCGCAAGCTGCGCTTCTTCGAACAACTCATCAAAATTGGATTCAAGGAAATCGAGGTCGGCTTCCCGTCGGCGTCGCAGACCGACTACGATTTCGTACGCAAGCTGGTCGACGACAAGCGCATTCCCGACGATGTGACCATCATCGTGCTGACCCAATCACGCGAAGACCTTATCAAGCGCACGGTCGAGGCCGCCGCAGGGGCTAAAAAAGCCATCGTCCACCTGTACAACGCTTGCGCCCCCGCTTTTCGCAAGATCGTCTTCAACATGAGCAAGGACGAGGTTCGCGAATTGGCCGTCAGCGGCACCAAGCTGGTCAAGCACTACACCTTGCAGCACCCCGAAACGTACTGGCGCTACGAATACTCGCCCGAGGTCTTCAGTACCACCGAGCCCGAGGTTGCGCTTGATGTGTGCAATGCGGTAAGCCAAGCCTGGCAGCCAACGCCCGAATCCAAGATCATATTCAATCTGCCGGCCACCATCGAGGCCACCACGCCCAACCTGTACGCCGACCAGATCGAGTGGATGCACAACAACCTTCAGCGGCGCGACTGCATCGTGCTTAGCGTGCACCCGCACAACGACCGCGGCACCGCCGTGGCGGCCGCCGAATTCGCGGTCATGGCCGGCGCTGATCGCATCGAAGGCTGCTTGTTCGGAAACGGCGAGCGCACCGGCAACGTCGACCTCGTCACACTGGCCCTCAACCTGTACACCCAGGGCATACATCCGGGGCTTGATTTTTCCGATATCGACGAAGTGCGGCGCTGTGTCGAGTACTGCAACCAGTTGCCTGTGCATCCGCGCCATCCGTACGCGGGCGATCTGGTCTTTACCGCATTTTCGGGCTCGCACCAAGACGCCATCAAAAAGGGCTTTGCACAGCAGCAACCCGACGCCGTCTGGGAGGTTCCGTACCTGCCCATCGATCCGGCCGACCTGGGCCGCAACTACGACGCCGTCATCCGCGTCAACAGCCAATCGGGCAAGGGCGGGGTGTCGTACCTGCTCGAGCAAGAGCATGGGCTTGTGCTGCCTCGCCGCCTTCAAATCGAGTTTAGCCGCGCCATCCAGCGTGTGTCGGACGAGACCGGCGCCGAGGTTACCTCTGACGACGTCCACAAGCTGTTCAACAGCGAGTACCTCGGGCTCGAGACACCCTGGAAACTGGTGCGTCACCGCATCACCGGCACGCCCGAAGCCAAGAGCGGCCAGCAGTTCTCCATTGAGGTAGAGCTTAAGCACGGCGACGAAATCCGCCATCTTACCGGCCAGGGCGACGGCGCCATATCGGCCTTCGTCAATGCCCTCGACCTGGATGTGCGCATTATGGATTATCACGAGCACGCCATCGGTACCGGCACAGACACAAAAGCAGCCTGCTATGTGGAAATGCGTATCGGAGACGCTCCCACGGGCTTTGGCGTAGGCATCAATGCCGACATCGTGACGGCCTCGTTCCTGGCCATTCTTAGCGCGATCAACCGCCACGCAGCGGCTCACCCCGTCGAAAAGGCATCGGCCGTAGCGGTATAGGCCATGGCGATATAGCTTGACCGTACAGGCCCTAGGCCGGCTCTTTTGACAGGGCCGGCCTTTTTTCTACCATGAAGGCGCCGGCTCCCAGGTTACGTCGGCGCCATGCTGCTGTGCCAGCCTAAGCATGGCCAGCAATGGAAACGAGCGCTGGCGAAAACTGACCGGCAGCGAGATCGGGTGCTCGCGATCGTCATTGTCGTCGTCGCTTTCCGTATCGTCTGTGGGCGGCCCTTCGGCGATGGCCTTTTCGATACCCGCGATGGCGTCAGCCAATTGTTCGCTCGTGATGACACCGCGCTCGGGCAGAGTGTTGGTGTAAGGCTTGCCTGCTGCCTTGAGGATGGGCAGGGCATGCTGGGCAAACATAAGGACTTCGGCGGCGGGTTTGGAATAAAAGACAACTAGCATGTCGGTTTTCCTCAATAGACGAAGTTCTACACTACCCTAACATCCGAAGCGTGCCAAGCGGCATGATCAAGGTTTCTTTTCCATCTGGAAAGCCTCGTGATCACCCGCCTTTTGCTCGCTATTTTTCTTGCGCTTAAGCTTGCCTCGGCCCAAGCTCAAGACGTCTGCTCGCCGCCCGCGCTGGGGCATCCCTGCGCCCTAGAAGGGGTGGGCAGCCAAGGCCTGACCGAACCCGAACCGAGCTTGGGCATCGGCAACCCGGTGCACCTGGCCACCGGGAACAAGCATCAGCAAGAACTCGACCTTCCGTCGAATCCGGCCGCGCCGTTATTGCAGGTGCTGCGCCACTACAACTCCCTCGATCCGCGCCATGGCGCGTTTGGCCGCGGCTGGGGCACCTCGTACGACACGCGTGTCTACCGGGCGGGCGGCCGCATTCAGATCATCCAGGCCGACGGCAGCCGCATCATCTTCTCGGGCAACGCGCACAAGCCCCTGCGCAATCGCCACGGCGTGCTGCAGCAGGATGGAGCGCAATGGGTTTGGCGCTGGCCTGACGGTCGCAGCTTGCGCTTCGACCAGCACGGAAGGCTGACGCGTATTGTCGCGCCGGCAGCCGGCGCCCTATCCCAGGCCGCCACGGCTGCACCGGCGGTAATCGACATCGTCCGTCACAATTCGGCCGGGCCGCTGAATGGAGCCATCGCTCGCGTCACAACAGGCGCCGGCTCGCCAACCCGGGCCGAACTGCATTTTCAATATCGAATCAGCGCCGGGCGGGCTTATGTAAGCACAATCGAGACGCCTCTGGGGAGCTTCGATTATCGCTACGAGGCGGTAACCGGCGAACAAAGTACCGCCCCCTTGCGACTGATGTCCGTGCGCCGCCCGGATGGCCTGGAACGTCGCTATTTATACGAAGCGCAGCGGCAGTCGGGCATGCCGCACTTGATTACCGGAATCGCCCTGGCTGCCACTGGCAAGCAGCCCGCTACGCTGCGCACCCATAGCTGGGCTTATGACGTTCGCGCACGCGCCATCGAATCCTCACTGCATCATCCCGCCCACCGGGCTTATGCACTGCGCATCACATATCAGCGCGCAGCCACGGAGCGGCACACCGGGCTAACCGTCGTTGACGGAGCCGACGGTCGCCAAACACGCTTCGAATTCGCCCGGCACGCCGGCCGTTATGCGCTGCTCAAAGTCGATGGCGCCCAATGTCCGGGTTGCGCCGCACCGGGAACCCGCGCCGCCTACGATCAACAGGGGCGCCTCCGGCATATCAATGGCACTGAAATTCTGCGCAACGCGTCGGGCCGCCTGGCACGGCTGCAGCCTTTTGCCCCAGGATGGCCGGGGCTGAGCCTTGAGTTCGACGAGCTAGGCCGGCGCAAAGCCTGGCATGCCAATGCGACAGGCGCCGAAACCGTAAGCTTCAATGCCCAGGGAAGGCTGATAAGGCGGCGCTTTGCCAACGGCGACGCATGGCATTATGTTTACGACGCCCAGGGTCGGCCCCTGCGCATCACGGCGCATAACCGCAGCGCAAGCCACATAACCCGTCTAGGTTGGGACGGCTCAAGGCTGTCAGCCATACGCCATCCGCATGAAAACGAATCGCGTCACTACGACAGCCACGGTCGGCTCTCTGAAAGACGCCTGGTTCGATCCCTTCCGTCACCTTCGGCCGGTTTCGCCACGTCTGGCCATGTTGCCAATTTTCGTGAATACGTCGATCGCTTCGAGTACGACACTAAACACCGTCCGCTCGTCCACCACCTTCCCGAAGGAGGCGCCCTGCATTACGGCTGGAGCGCTGACGGAAGCCTGATGCGCATCGACTGGCACGACCCGCAAGGCCGGCGGCGCAATGTCATCCAGGCCTGGGCGGCGCAACCCGGCTATCGTTATGGCAATGGGCTGAGGCTGGCCGTGGCCTATAGGCAAGGCGGGGCTCGGGCATTGGCGCTCTATGACGACGACGTTGTCCTGTGGGACCATTTTCGTGCGCACGATGCCGGCGACCGTCCTGTACGCGAAGCCAACCACTTCCCATCCATGGGCACTGGGCGCCAGTGGCGTTACGCTTACGACGGCCAGGCACGCTTGATGGCCGCATCCTCGTCCGAGCTTCCGGCACCAGTTGCGGCACTGCCGCCGACATCCGCCGCTACACGCGTGAACCAGGATGCCTTGCGCACCAAACAAGAACACTGGTTCGCATGGCGACAAGATGGGCTAGCGCAGGCCGCCCGGCATAACGGCAGCTCTTCCCAGCCCCGAATTGAACGAGACGCTTCCGGGTTGCCCCAAACTGCAGATGGGTTCGACTTGCGCTACGGCCCTCAGCGCCGGCTGGAACAAGTACGGCGCAATAAACAGTTATTGGCCATATATCGGCACAATGCGTTCGGGCATCGCATCCAGGTGCTCACCCCCGACGAGGATATGCGTTATTTCTATCTCGACAACCGCGTTGTCGCTGAATTGCGTCGGCCTCGCGGCAAGGCGCCGCACCCCGAAGGCCTGCCGATTACCCGCCGATACATACATGCAGGCCACACCCTGGTAGGCGTCATCGACTATTCAGCCGCTCAGCCCGCAGGGACGCTGTACGCCGTACACACAGACTTGCTGGGCGCCCCGCACATGGTCACCGACTCGCACCGAAAAATTCGCTGGCTGGCCGATTACAGTGCGCTGGGTACGGCGCGCCAAACAGCGGGAGACCTGCGCTTCGACCCGAGGCTGCCAGGGCAGGTCGCCGATGCCTCCACCGGCTGGCACGACAACCTCTTGCGCACCTACGACCCGCGCTTCGGCCACTATCTCGAGCCCGACCCCTTGGGGCCGCTGCCTGGAACACAGGCATGGGGCTATGCGGGCCAACAGCCCCGGCGCTATGTTGACCCTCTGGGCCTGCTGCTGTTCGCCTTCGACGGTACCCGAATGAATGCGCACACCCGCGGAAATGTCTGGCTGCTCAGCCAACGCTATCTGGACGGCCCCGTGTTCTACCATTCGGGCCCGGGCAACCCCTATTATTGGGACCTGGACGCCTTGGCCGCGCATGTGGCGCCGCAAACCATCGAAACACAATGGCAGCATCTGCTCAATGCACTGCATGCCGCCCCGGTCAGCGCCGGCCAAGCCGTGCCCATCGACATCATCGGCTATTCGCGCGGCGCCGCCCTGGCTCGACATTTCGGCAACCTGATCGAACAACACATAGATCGCGGACTGTTCTCTTACGCCGATCCCCTACGAGGAAACGTCACAGCCTGTGTCGACCTGCGGTTCATGGGGTTGTTCGATACCGTGGCGCAATTCGGCCTGGGCGGCGCGCTTAATTCCCAGTACGATTTCAGCATTGCCGCGGCCTGGGGCTGGGTCGCCCACGCTGTTGCCCTGCACGAAAGACGCTCACTTTTCCCGCTATTGGCCGCCGGGCACGATGCCTCCGCCAATCTGATCGAAGCGCCATTTATCGGCGCGCACGCCGATGTCGGCGGCGGCGTGCCTCCCGACGCGTCACACGCCGGGCCGACACCCGGCGACCTGTCCGATGTCGCACTCAACTGGATGTTATGGCAAGCGCGCGCAGCCTCTGTGCCGCTGGGCGCCCTGGCGCCTGAACAAGCCACCGTCGCCAACCCCGTCGTGCACGATCCGCGCTCATCTCTGGTTCGCAGCCTGCATGACGGTGACCGGCGTGTCGACAGCCCTGACGGACGCACCCTGCATGACCGCCAGGACGAACACGCCCGCCTGGGAAGCGCGCAACGAGACGCCACCGAAGCGTTGATAAAACGCTATGAAGACTGGCACGGCAGTGGTTCGGACCAAGTGGGAACCGTCGACCTGGAAGCTTATGCCCGTTGGCTTCAGGATGAGCTTGGGTGGCACGCGGCGCCCCTCCAGGCCACACCTGGGGAAAATCACGCTATCATTTAAGCCTTTCCAAGCAATGCGCCGCCGCGCCTACGCGCGCCGGGCCGCCTCAAGGGCGGCGCCGGGGTCCGGTCGCCTACATGAATCTCTTCTTATGCTTTCTGGGCAACAACAGCAACTTATCTCCCTCATTCGCGCCGCGATCCAGCCCATCGTTCCCGACGCCACGCCCGCCATACTGCTGGAGAGACCCAAAGTCGCCAGCCATGGCGATCTTGCCACCAACGTGGCCATGCAATTGGCCAAGGCGGCTCGACGCAATCCACGCGAGCTGGCTGGGCAGATCGTGGAAGCCCTCACCGCCCAACCCGGCGCAGACGATCTGATCGCGTCCGCCGAAGTGGCCGGCCCCGGCTTCATCAACCTGCGCCTGACGAACGCCGCCCACCAGGCGGTACTCGACACCCTGCGCCACGAAGGCGAGCGCTTCGGCACGCAACCGGCTCGCAACGAAAAAATGCTGGTCGAGTTTGTGTCGGCTAACCCCACAGGGCCGCTTCACGTCGGCCATGCGCGCCAGGCCGCACTGGGCGACTCTTTGTGTCGCCTGCTGAGCGCACAGGGCTACGAGGTTACGCGCGAGTTCTATTACAACGACGCGGGAAACCAGATCGATAACCTGGCGATCAGCGTGCAGGCCCGGGCCAAAGGCATTGCGCCCGATGCGCCCGAATTTCCCGCCGATGGCTACAAGGGCGACTACATTCTGGACATCGCCCGCGATTTCGCCTCCAAGGCGACAGTGCAGGCCGCCGACGGCCAGTCGGTGACGGCCAGCGGCAACGCAGACAGCCTTGACGACATACGCCGCTTTGCGGTGGCGTATCTGCGTCGCGAACAAGACCTCGACTTGCAGGCATTCGGCCTTAAGTTCGACAATTTCTACTTGGAAAGCTCGCTGTACACCAGTGGCCGGGTCGAAGAAACCGTGAAGGCCCTCACCCAGGCCGGCCACACCTACGAACACGAAGGCGCGCTTTGGCTGCGTACGACCGAGCTGGGCACCGGCGACGACAAAGACCGTGTCATGCGCAAGTCTGAAGGCGGCTACACCTATTTCGTGCCCGATGTCGCCTACCACGTCGCCAAGTGGCAGCGCGGCTTCCATCATGCGGTAAATATCCAGGGCAGCGACCACCACGGCACCATCGCGCGCGTGCGCGCCGGTCTGCAAGGGCTCAACCTGGGCATACCCAAAGAATTTCCCGCCTATATCCTGCACAAGATGGTCAAGGTGGTGCGCGACGGCGCCGAGGTCAAGATCTCGAAACGAGCCGGCAGCTACGTCACCATGCGCGACCTGATCGACTGGGTGGGGCAAGACGCCGTACGCTTCTTCCTGGTGCAGCGGCGGGCCGATTCCGAATTCGTCTTCGACATTGACCTGGCCCTGTCCAAGAGCGAAGAAAATCCGGTTTACTATATTCAATACGCGCATGCGCGCATCTGTTCCATGCTGGCCCAGTCGCCCCAAGCCCAGGCCGGCATTGACCAGGCCAATGCCTCACCCCTGACCGCGCCCAGCGAAATCGCACTGCTTCAACGCTTGGCCGAATATCCCGCCGTCATTGCACAAGCGGCCCAAGAGCTCGCACCCCACCATGTGGCGTTCTGGCTACGCGACTGCGCTTCGGATTTCCACGCTTGGTATAACTCCGAACGTGTGCTGGTGGACGACGAAGCTCTGAAGCTGGCTCGTCTGCGCCTGGCCCAGGCCACGCGCCAGGTACTGGCAAGCGGGCTGCAACTACTTGGGGTTTCCGCCCCCGAAAGGATGTAAACGCTGAAATGGCACAACGTCGCAAATCATCCAGCTCGAAGAAAACCGGCGGCAGCACGCTGTTCGGCCTGTTGGCGGGCCTGATCATAGGCCTGGGCGCCGCCGCGGCGGTGGCGTATTTCGTCACCCAGGTACCCATGCCCTTCGTCGACAAGGCCAGCCGCGACCCGGCAAACGTGCTTCTGCCTCCCAACGTAAGTGACGCGCCCGATCCGAATCTGGGGCTTTATGGCCAGGGCGGCGGTGCGGGAAGCGCAGCCAACGGGCCCACCATAACGCCGCCCGCGCCGCTTCCCGGCCAAGCGCGAGGAGCAGATCAAGACGCGCTGGGCGCATTGCTTGAAACGCTCGACACGGCCGAACCCGGTACGCCCGACAAACCGCCACCGCCCGCGCAGGCCGAAAGCCAGCGCAGGCCGTCGGCAGCCGACATCGCGGCCACCACCCAAACCACCTACTTTCTGCAGGCTGGGGCCTTCCGTTCAAGCAACGACGCCGAGGCGGTCAAGGCGCAGATCCTGCTGATGGGCCTTCCCGCGCAGGTGCAAGAGGCGCAGGTCGGGGGCTCCGCCATGCATCGTGTGCGTGTGGGTCCTTTCAAGGGCATCGACGAGATGAACCGCTCGCGCGTGCGCCTGAGCGAAGCCAAAATCGAATCAAACGTCGTAAAGGCGCCTTGACCCCCCGGCTTGAACTTGCCTGCTGTTTCCCGGTCTTAATGCTCAACATCGTTCAGGATATTCAAATGTCGCTCAAATCCATTTTTTCTCACGCATTGGCAGCCATCGCTCTTGGTACAGCTTTTATTGCGCCTGCTGCGGTAGCGCAAACCCACACCGTCGTTGATCCGGCGCAGCCGTCGGACACGGCCGGAAAAACAGAGGTGCTGGAGTTTTTCGCCTATAGCTGCCCGCATTGCGCGACGATGGAGCCCCTGGTCGAAAAGTGGTCTAAAACGCTGCCGGAAGACACGGTAGTCAAGCATGTGCCAGTCGCTTTCAACGCCAGCATGGCCGATCTGCAGAAGCTGTATTACTCGCTGGAAAGCCTCGGGCGTCTAGACCTGCATCCGGCTGTTTTCAAGGCAATCCATCAAGAGAACAAGCGTATCTTCACCCAAGACGCCATCATCGACTGGGTGGCCGACCAGGGCGTGGATAAAGCCAAGTTCGAGTCGGTGTTCAAGTCCTTCGGAGTTCAAACCAAAATCGCCCGCGCGAACGAATTGGCTGACACCTACGGTATTCAGGGTACGCCCAGCTTGGCGATCGGGGGCAAGTTCGTTACTTCGCCGTCGATGACCGGAAGCTATCAAGGCACAATTGACGAAGCCCAGCGATTGCTGGAAAGCCTTAAGAAATAAACAGGCTTTGCCGACGGTCTTGAGAAAGTTGATCTTGCGTCGCGCGTTGGGTTCTTACCTACGGCACATTGGGTTTTTAAGTGCGGGTGCGGGGCGAGGCATGAAATGTTAACGAGCAGCCTGAAGCGCCTGTTCCAGATCAGCGATCAAGTCGCGAGTGTCTTCCAGGCCGATGTGCAGGCGCACGACGCTGCGGTCGGCGCCGCTATCTTGCCAATAACCATGCACCTTCAACGCCGAGGGCTCGACCAGTTGGGTCAGGCTTTCGAACCCGCCCCACGAATATCCGATGCTGAACAAGCTCAGACTGTCGACGAAGCGGCGGGCCTGGGCTTGGTTCAGGGCGAGCTCGACAGCCAGCATGCCGTTGGAACCCACGCAATCACGCTGCCAAAGGGCATGGCCGGGATCACTCGGGAAGGCAGGATGAAATATGCGTAGTGTTTCGGGGCGCCCCGCCAGGTAATTACACACCTCAATCGCATTGGCGGCGTGCTGGCGCATGCGCAAGGGCAACGTGCGCACCCCTCGCAAGGCAAGCCACGCATCGTCGGCGCTGATGGAGTAACCCATGGCGTAATGGGTTTCGTTGATGCGACGGGCAAGGTCAGGGTCTTTGGCCATTACGGCGCCGAGCATCAGGTCGGAATGCCCGCCGATATATTTGGTACCCGCCACGACGGACACGTCCACGCCAAGCTCAAGAGGCTTGTACACATAGCCGGCTCCCCATGTATTGTCGTCCACCAGTACCAGGTCGTGCCGGCGGGCGAATTGGGCTAGGGCGGGGATATCCAGCATCTCAAACAGCAGCGAGCCGGGTGACTCGATATACAGCATCCGGGTATTGGGCCGTACGCGCGCCTCTAGGGCCTCGGGTGTGGCGCGGCAGTACTCAACTTCAATGCCCATGCGCCCCATGACAATCTTGTCCAGGTATCGGACCGGGCCATACACGCAATCGGCCACCAACACGTGGTCGCCGGCGTTCAACAGGGCCAGGAAGGCAAGCGTGATGGCGGACAGGCCCGAAGGCGCCAGGAAGGCTCTGTGTGCGCCTTCCAGCTCGCAAAACACCTGCTCCAGCGCGGCATGGGTGTCCATGCCCGCGCGGCCATAGGTGGCCGCACGTTCGCCGCGCGCCTTTTCGGCAACTGCACGATCATGCGCGTCCATGTTGGCGAAGCGCACGGTGCTGGTCCGCATGGCCGGCAGCGCCACAGGGGCTGACTGGGTTTTGGGATTAAACTCGGCAATGCCCGAGTGCAACAACAGGGTGTCGATATGCGACGAATTGCTGGCCATGGTCGTCCAAGGTAAGTGTTCTGTTCGCCTAAAACTACCACATAATTTCCCCGTCCCATGCTTACCTACCAGATCGCCCTCTCGTTCTTCGGCATTGCCGTCCTGCTGGCCTTGGCGCCGGGGCCGGACAATCTCTTTGTCTTGATGCAAGCGGCAATGTGGGGCAAAGACGCGGGCATGGTGGTGGTATTGGGGCTGTGCACCGGCCTGATCGGCCACACGGTGGCCGTGGCGGTGGGCCTGGCGGCGGTGTTCGCCACCTCTGAAACCGCCTTCACGGTGCTGAAGCTGGCCGGCGCCGCCTACCTGCTGTATCTGGCCTGGGGCGCCTTCCGCGCGCCCGCCGTCGCCGCCACCGACACCGGCAAGAAGGCCCCGCGCCTGCCCCACGGCGCGCTGTTCCGGCGAGGCATCATCATGAACCTGACAAACCCCAAGGTGTCGCTGTTCTTCCTGGCCTTTCTGCCGCAATTCACCTCGCCCGCACGCGGTTCGGTCGCGTTGCAGACCATCAGCCTGGGCGCTCTGTTCATGCTGGCCACCTTGCTGGTCTTCGGCGCCATCGCCGTCTTCTCCGGCGCCTTCGGTGAAATGCTGCAAAAATCCGCGCACGCCCAACGCTGGCTCAACCGGGTAGCCGGCATCGTATTCATCGGCCTAGCGCTTCGCCTAATTTTTTCGCAGCGATGATCTTTTTGACGCTGCTAAGAGCTCCTAGCGTATATTTCTTGTGGCTCTGCCCCCATTCGTAGATTCTTCCATTCGGTTCCGACTCTTCGTTCTTAAGACGGCATGGGGGTGGCTCGCGAATCCGAAATTGAAGGGCTGGAGGACGAAAGCACATTGCACTCCACCACAAGACGCGTTAAGGCGCGGGGGCGCACGAGTCTTTCAGGCGACGTCGGAGCAAGCCGAGCATCTTGTCAATTCGGGGAGGCAAGCTCGCAGCATGTTCGAGCGGCGCGCTTGTCGGACCACTGGTCCGACGCCGCGAGTTCTGCGAGCGCCCCGAATTGATAAGGGGCGAGGGAAGCCCGGCAAAGCCGGGCCGCAGCGACCGGCGCCTGAAAGACTCGTGCGCCCCCGCGCCGCCTTAAGAACACAAACACAGCGCCATCTTAAAAACGAAAATCTCACGGCCGAAGACCAGAGCCCCAAACTGTGGGTCAGAGAAATCAGCGATCCACAGCCCTGAAACGAATCACACCTTCAGCGCCAACTTCACGCGTTAGCTGCCCCTCGTAATACAAAGCATGCAAATGCGCCAAAGCCTCGCCCATGGCAAAGGTCAGTTGGTGCGCGTCAAGTGAACGCTTGAACATGATGGGGACAATATCCGCCGCCGAACACGCCGACGCCCGGCAGGCCGTCAGCACCTCAGCCAGGCGCTCAGAGTGATGCGCATGCTGTTGCGCAATGCGCTCATGCAAGCCCTTGAACGGACGCCCGTGTGAAGGCAGCACCACCGTGTCCTCCGGCAGCCCGTCATACCCCCGCAGCGACTTCAAATACAAGGGCAGCGGATTCGCCTCAGGCTCAAAGTCGAACACACTGATATTGGTGGAAATACGGGGCAACACCATGTCGCCCGAGATCAGCATCTGCAGCGTGTCGCTATACAAAGACACATGCTCCGGAGAATGCCCATAGCCCACAATTACTTGCCAATCACGCCCGCCAATCGCTATGCGGTCGCCGTCCATGATGCGTCGGAAGCGAGCCGGCACAGAAGGCACATGAGAAGGGTAATACTTGCCGCGCTGGCGAATCTGCTCTTTCGCGTCCGGGTCGGTGAGTCCATGCCGGACAAAGTGATCGAGGGCCGCTTGGCCACTGATACCACCCGCCGCCACCTCTCCCACAGCCGGACGCGACCAAAGCGAACCCGTCATGTACTCGGTCATGCTGATCCACAAAGGCGCGTCCCATTTGCTGCAGATCCAGTCCGCCAGGCCAAGATGGTCGGGGTGCATATGAGTCACCAGCACCCGCAGCACCGGCAGCCCGTCCAGCGCGTTCTGGAAGATTTCTTCCCACAGCACCTTCACCTCGTCGCGCGACACACCACAGTCAACCACCGTCCAACCCTGCCTACCGTCGATTTCATCGCGCAGCAACCAAAGATTGATGTGGTCGAGCGCAAAGGGCAGGGGCATGCGAATCCAACGCACACCGTCTCCGATCGCCACCGCCTGACCGGCTTGAGGCAAAGTATCACCCCAGGGATACGTCAGCTTCTGTTCATTAGGGTTCATCAAATCTCTCCATACTCTGGGCCGCAATTGTTGATGGTTTACGTGGCAGCCGCCGTTACCGTACTATAAACGGTCCTTGCTCATTACCCCTTTAAAGGGGACAGTACCTGATCCATGCAAAATATCGAGGCTGGGCATGATTCGTACCGGTGACCACCAGCACATCGAACCCGTGTCGCGCCAGCGTTTGTCTCCCCACCAAGTGGCGCAAACCATATTGTCCGGCTTCGATCGCCACTACGCATTGTTTCGCTACGGCGCGCAACGGGCAAAGTCGCTGTTCGAGTCGGGCGACTGGCGCTCCATCCAGCAGCTCTCGCGTGAGCGCATCGAATACTACGACACCCGGGTGCGAGAATGCACGGCCACGCTCAACACCGCCTTGAAAGGCAGCGATGCCAGCCCTGCGGGCTCGGGCGCCGAAATCGATCTTACCGAAGCACAGCTTGAGTTCTGGCAGTCCGCCAAAACCGCCTATATCGGCCTGCTCGCCGGCCATCGCCAACCCGAGTGCGCCGAGACCTTCTTCAACTCGGTCTCGAGCCGCATCCTGCATCGCGACTACTTCAACAACGACTTCATGTTCGTGCGCCCGGCCGTGGCCACCGACTACCTCGATAGCCGCCTGCCCTCATACCGCGTGTACTACCCCGTCAGCGAAGGCCTGCAAGAAAGCCTGATCCGCGTGATGGCCGACTTCGGCCTGGCAGCGCCATTCTCCGACCTGCCGCGCGATGTCAGGGCCTTGGCGCGCAAGGCCGTGGGCCAATTGCGGGCCGGCCTGGCGCGGGAAGGCGGTTCCCGCATCGCGCCTGATTGCCAGATTCATGTGTTGAGCTCGCTATTCTTTCGCAACAAGGGCGCCTACGCCGTGGGCCGCCTTATCAACCAGGGCGCCATTCACCCTTTTGCCATCGCCCTGCTGCGCCGGCCTTCCGGTCAGATCGAATTGGACGCCCTGCTGTACACGGCCGACGACCTGAGCACGCTGTTCAGCTTCACGCGGGCCTACTTTCTGGTCGACATGGAGGCCCCTTCAGCTTACGTACATTTTCTGAACAGCTTGCTGCCTCGCAAACCCAAAGCCGAAATCTACACCACCATTGGCTTGCAAAAACAAGGCAAGACCTTGTTTTACCGAGATTTTCTACACCACCTCGCCCATTCGCACGATGCCTTTGACCTGGCTCCGGGCATAAAGGGGCTGGTCATGTCCGTGTTCACCTTGCCTTCCTATCCCTATGTCTTCAAGCTGATCCGCGACCGCATTAACAAGCCGGAGATGGACAGCGCCACGGTCAAACGCAAATACCAGCTGGTCAAGAAACACGATAGGGTGGGGCGCATGGCCGACACCTGGGAATACTCGCAAGTGGCCCTGCCGCGCGAGCGCTTCTCGGCCCAGTTGCTGAAGGAACTGCGCCGCGAAGTGCCGTCCCTGCTCGAAGAAACGCCCGACAGCGTCATACTTAGGCATGTCTACATCGAACGGCGTATGACACCGCTGAATATTTATCTTGGTCGCGCCTCTGACCAGGCCCTGGATGCCGCTGTGCGGCAGTACGGCGACGCCATACGCGAGCTGGCGGCCGCCAACATATTTCCGGGCGACATGCTGTACAAGAACTTCGGCGTCACCCGCCTCGGGCGTGTTGTATTCTATGATTATGATGAAATTCAGCGCATGACCGAAATGAGTTTCCGCCGTATACCACCGGCCCCTAACGAAGAAGCCGAAATGGCCGCCGAGCCCTGGTATCCGGTCGGGCGCAACGACGTCTTTCCCGAAGAGTTCGCCTACTTTTTACTTGGCGACCCAAGGGTACGCGAAGCATTTCTCAGGCACCATGCCTGTTTGCTGGACGCAGACTGGTGGCAAGCCTGCCGCGAAAGGGTCATTCAGGGACGCATCGAAGATATTTTCCCGTACGATGCCACCCGCCGCCTAAGAAATTTCACAGACGCATCGCAATTACCCACGTCGTTATCATCAAGCCATAATCTTTAACGCATCAGGAGCAAAAATCATGTCGGATCCCATCGTACTCGTTTCCATCGCCCGCACACCCATGGGCGGCATGATGGGCAGCTTGTCCGGTCTGGCCGCGCATCAATTGGGCGCCATCGCCATCAAGGCTGCCGTCGAGCGCGCAGGCATCGCGGCCGATGCCGTCAACGAGGTCATCATGGGCAACGTGCTGCAAGCCGGCCAAGGCCAGGCTCCGGCGCGCCAAGCGGCCTTGGGCGCCGGCCTTCCCCAGGCCGTCGGCTGCACCACAATCCATAAAGTGTGCGGCTCGGGCCTGAAGGCCGCCATGTTCGCGCACGACCTGCTCAAGGCCGAAAGCGCCGACGTCATCGTGGCCGGCGGCCAGGAAAGCATGAGCAACGCGCCCTACCTGCTGCTGCGCGGCCGCCAGGGCTATCGCTACGGCCATTCCACCGTCTACGACCACATGGCCCTCGACGGCCTCGAAGACGCGTATCAGCGCGGCACCGCCATGGGTGTATTCGCCGAAAGCTGCGCAGGCAAATACAGCTTCAGCCGCGAGCAACAAGACGACTTCGCGCTAGAATCCCTGCGCCGCGCACGCGCCGCCACCGAAGACGGCAGCTTCAAATGGGAGATCGCACCTGTCACCGTGGCCGGCCGCAAGGGCGACACCGTCATCGACACCGACGAAGGGCCTACCAAGGCAATGCCCGAAAAAATCCCCACGCTCAAGCCGGCCTTCAAGAAAGACGGCACGGTCACGGCAGCCAACGCTTCCTCCATCTCGGACGGCGCGGCCGCCATGGTGCTGATGCGTGAATCCACCGCCAAGCAGCTTGGCGTCACACCCCTGGCGCGCATCGTCGCCCAGTCGCAGCATTCGCAAGAGCCCGAGTGGTTTACCACCGCCCCCGTCGGCGCCATGCAAAAGCTGCTCGACAAAGCCGGCTGGAACACCTCCGATGTCGATCTGTATGAGATCAACGAAGCGTTCGCAGTGGTTACCATGGCCGCCATGCACGACCTCAAGCTCGAGCACGCCAAAGTCAACATCCATGGCGGAGCCACCGCGCTGGGCCACCCCATCGGAGCGTCCGGCGCCCGCCTGCTGGCCACCCTGGTTGGGGGTTTGCGCAAGACAGGCGGCAAGAAGGGCGTCGCGTCGCTGTGCATCGGCGGCGGGGAAGCCGTGGCCATGGCGATTGAAATGCTGTAACAAACGGCCCGGTCCGGTTGGCGCCGGCCGGACCCATCGCCCCGCCGGCGGCCCGCGCGCGGCTCACACACCGCCGGCAGGCTATTGATCGGCGCCGATATTGAGCAGAGCCTTGCCGCGATGGCGGGCTTCTGCGCCGGGCGCCAATAAGCCGTAAAATAGTCTTTAAAAAAGAGCTTACAACACCAAGACAGCCCTTTGGCAATCCAGGCAAACACACGTTGCCTGCCCTACCAAATCGGCGTAAAGTCTTTTTTGACTTTGCCGGCCGACCCGTCCATTACCGGACTGACTCTGTAAAGGGCAACCTGAATCGCTTATGTTCGACATTCTCGTCTATCTTTTCGAAAACTATTACACGCCCCAGTCTTGTCCCGATGCAGACACCCTGGCTCACAAGCTGGCGGCCGTCGGCTTCGAGCACGAAGACATCGACGAGGCCCTCGGCTGGCTGTATGGTCTGGCCCAAACCACCGAGCAATGCGTCCAGCTGGCTCAAACGCCGCAGGGCGCCAGTCAGCGCATTTATACTGATCTCGAATACCAGACTCTGGGCACCGAGGCTATCGGTTTCATCAGTTTTCTCGAAGGATCCGGCGTTCTTCCGGCAGCCCTGCGCGAAATTCTCATCGATCGCGCCCTGGCGGCCGACGAATCGCCGGTTCCTCTGGAAAAAATAAAAATCATTGCCCTCATGGTGCTCTGGAGCCAGGAAGCCGAGGTCGACCACCTCGTCCTCGAAGAACTCCTGACCGACGACCGAACGCGTCGATCACACTAAAGCCCAGAGGCCTCCGGCCTCCCACGCCCGGTAAGCCATGGCCTACGCGCCGCAGCCAGCCAGCTATGCAGGACGCTTTGCGCCCAGCCCCAGTGGTCCGCTACATGACGGTTCACTGGCGGCGGCCATGGCAAGCTACCTTGACGCGCGCGCCCATGGCGGGCGATGGCTGCTACGCATCGAAGATATCGACACACCGCGTACCGTGCCCGGCGCCGACCGCATCATCATGGGGCAGCTCGAAGCGATGGGCATGCGATGGGACGAACCTCCTGCTTGGCAGTCCCAAAGATTGAGCCGCTACCAAGCCGTCTTCGAACAGTTGCAGGCGCAAGAACTGGTCTATGGCTGCGCCTGTACCCGCCGGCAGCTTCCGGAAGGGCCTTACCCCGGCACATGCAGCCGCGGGCTCGCTCCAGGCCGGCAGGCCCGTGCATGGCGGCTGCGTGTGCCGCCGGGTGTCGTACACTTCGAAGATCGTTGGCTGGGTCCGCAGTGCCAGGATGTCGCGGCTGAAGTAGGCGATTTCATTCTCAAGCGGGCCGACGACCTGTGGGCATATCAGTTCGTGGTCGTGATTGATGACGGCGACCAAGGCATCACCGACATTGTGCGGGGGGCCGACCTGCTCGATTCGACCGCCCGCCAACGAGTCCTGGCCCGGCGGCTAGGGTTGCCCGAAGCTCGCGTCATGCACGTGCCGCTGGTGCTGGACAATGCGGGGCATAAGATGTCGAAGCAGAATCACGCCACGCCGGTCGACAGCCGAAACGCGCTGCACGCCCTGGAAAAAGCCTGGGGGCATCTGGGTTTCGACCCTTTGCCCCACCTGGCCGCCGTACCGGATTTTTGGGACCGAGCATTACCCCGCTGGGCCGCCCGATTCAACATTTGATATATTGAGCCACGGATTTTTAACCGGCGAACTTGCGCTGGGCCATTATCCCCCCGTATCATCCGCGCTAATGCCGCGCCCTGGAACACCATGACTAAAACGTTGATCATTGCCGAGAAACCCTCGGTCGCCCTGGACATTTCCCGCGCCCTCGGGGGGTTTACGCGTGAGGGCGACTATTTCGAAAGCGAACAGTACGTGCTGGCGTCCAGCGTCGGACACCTGTTGACGCTGGTGGCACCCAACGACCCGGTGCGCGGCAAATGGAGCTTCGCCCACCTGCCGGTGATTCCGCCCCAATTCGACCTGGGGCCGGCCGACAAAAGGTCGGCCGAACGACTGAAATTGCTGGTGAAGCTGCTCAAACGCAAAGACGTCGACAGCATCATCAACGCCTGTGACGCGGGCCGCGAGGGCGAACTCATCTTCCGCTACATCGTGCAGTACTCGGGCGTAAACAAGCCCATCAAGCGGCTGTGGCTGCGCTCCATGACACAAACCGCCATCCGCGAGGCTTTTAATTCGCTGCGCGATGACGAAGTGCTGAAGCCTCTCGAAGCGGCGGCCCGCTCGCGCGCCGAAGCCGATTGGCTGGTGGGCATCAATGGCACGCGCGCCATGACGGCCTTCAATAGCAAGGACGGCGGCTTCTTCAAGACTCCGGTGGGCCGCGTGCAAACACCCACCCTGGCTATAGTGGCCGAACGTGAAGAGCGCATACGACGCTTCGTTTCGCGCGATTACTGGGAGGTTCACGCCAGCTTCGTGGCGGCGGCGGGGTTCTACAGTGGCCGCTGGTTCGACCCAAAGTTCAAAAAAACCGAAGACAATGAACAGCGCGATTCGCGTCTGTGGTCGCTGGCCGCCGCGCAAAGCATCGTCGCGGCCTGCCGCGACAAACCCGGCAAGGTTACCGAAGAATCCAAGCCGACCACCCAAATGTCGCCGGCTCTGTTTGACCTTACTTCGCTGCAGCGCGAGGCCAACTCGCGCTTCGGCTTCTCGGCCAAGACCACTCTGGCCCTTGCGCAGACTCTTTACGAGCGCCACAAGGCGCTAACCTATCCGCGTACCGATTCACGCTATCTGCCCGAGGACTACATTCCCACGGTGCGCGACACAGTGAAGGCTCTTGCGGAAGGCGGCTCGGCGGCTGCCACCAGCGTGCAACCCTTTGCCGACCAGTTGCTCAAGGCCGACCGCATCAAGCCCAACAAGCGCATCTTCGATGACCAGAAGGTGTCGGATCACTTCGCCATCATTCCCACCTTGCAGCTGCCTCGCGAACTTAGCGATGCCGAAGGCAAGATCTACGAACTGGTCGCCCGCCGCTTCCTGGCCGTGTTTTTCCCCGCCGCCGAATTTCGCGTCACCACCCGCATCACCGAAGTCTCCGGGCATCATTTCAAAACCGAGGGCAAGGTGCTGGTTGCGCCGGGCTGGCTGGCCATATATGGTCGCGACAAGCAAGCCGACGACACCACACTTGTCGCCGTCGCTGACGGAGAAACCGTCAACACCGAAGAAGTCGACGCCAAAGCGCTGGCCACCAAGCCGCCTGCGCGCTTTACCGAAGCCACGCTGCTGTCCGCCATGGAAGGCGCCGGCAAGCTGGTCGACGACGAAGCATTGCGCGACGCCATGTCGGAGCGCGGCCTGGGCACCCCCGCCACCCGCGCCGCCATCATCGAGGGCCTGCTCAACGAAGGCTATCTACGGCGCGAAGGACGTGAATTGGTGCCCAGCGCCAAGGCGCGCCAGTTGATGACGCTGCTTTCCGGCCTGGGGGTCAACGAGCTCACGTCGCCCGAGCTAACCGGCGGATGGGAGCATCGCCTCAAGCAGATAGAACAGCGCCAGCTTGACCGCGACACCTTCATGCGCGAAATCCAGCAAATGACTCAGGTCATCGTCAAGCGCGCCAAAGAGTACGAACGCGACACCGTGCCAGGTGATTATGTCACCTTGCAAACGCCCTGCCCAAAATGCGGCGGCGTCGTCAAAGAAAACTATCGCCGCTACGCCTGCACCCAATGCGACTTTTCCATAGGCAAGCACCCCGGCGGCCGCACATTTGAGATCCCCGAGGTCGAAACCCTGCTCAAAGAGCGCACGCTCGGCCCGCTTACCGGCTTCATCAGTAAAATGGGCCGCCCCTTCTCGGCGCTGCTGCGCATCACCGACGAATACAAGCTCGAATTCGATTTTGGTCAGAATGATGACGAAAATGCCGAGCCCGTCGATTTCTCCTCGCACACAGCACTGGGCAACTGCCCCAAATGCGGCGGCCGGGTCTTCGAGCACGGCATGAACTACGTCTGCGAGAAATCCGTCGGGCCCGAGAAAAGCTGCGACTTCCGCACCGGAAAAATCATCCTGCAACAAGAGATCTCGCCCGAGCAAGTAAGCAAGCTTCTGTCCGAAGGCAAAACCGACCTCCTGCAAGGCTTCGTGTCCAGCCGCACCAACCGCAAGTTCAAGGCCTTCCTGGTCAAGCAGCCCAACGGAAAAATCAGCTTCGAGTTCGAGCCTCGTCCAGAAAAGCCGGGCAAAAAGACTGCAGGCAAGACAGCCGCCAAGAAGGCCGCAAAAACAGCGGCCAAGGCGGCTAAAAAAGCAACGAAGACGGCAGCGAAGAAAGCAGTAAAAACCGCTGCCAAGAAAGCCGCCACGAAAAAGTCGGCCGCGAAGAAGGCTGCCAAAGCCGTCCCAGCCACCGATACGGACGATCCACCCTTCTAGCTTCGTCGCCCAAGCACCAAACAGCCGACCACACATGACTAGAAAAACCAAGCCCTGGCATACCGTGCAGCGCTCGCCCCTGCACGGTAACGGCGTCTTTGCCGCGCGCGATATCCCCGCCGGCACCCGCATAATCGAATACACCGGCGCGCACATCACCCCCGAAGAAGCCGACGAGAAGCACCCAGCCAACCCCGACGACCCCTTTCACACCTTCTACTTTTCGCTAAGCTGCGGCAAGGTGATTGATGGCGCCCAGAACGGCAACGACGCCCGCTGGGTCAACCATTCCTGTTCACCTAATTGCGAAACCGAAGAAAACGCCACGGGCACACGGGTCTACGTCGTCGCTCTGCGCGACATTGCTCAGGGTGAAGAACTGTTCTATGACTATGGCCTGGTCATGGATGAAGAGATCACCCAAACATTGAAAGATCAATATCGCTGCCTATGCGGCAGCGATAATTGCCGCGGCACCATGCTGGCTCTGCCTGATGAAGCGGACACCGATAGCGCGGACGCCAGGCAAACAGACCGCCAGTTGGCAAAGCTGCGCAAAAAACACAAGAAACTTAAAAAGCGTGTGCGCAAGCTGGAAGAACAGATGGACCGTATGCTTGAATTGCTGACCGAACGGGACGAAGTCAGCGATTCACCACAGTGACGCAAAGCGCCCAGACGCCACGCCCCATCAAGCCGAAGCAAACCACCAAAAAAACTCTACTCTCGAAGGCAACGCAAACACCAGGGTGAGGGGAGGCCTGTATTTTGCAGGCCGTCCAGCGTACGCCGGATTTTCTCACCTTGGGCGGGATGAAGGCGCCCGCTTGTCCGAATCCCGAGGAGCGTAGCGACGAGGTTGAGTTCGGACGCCGCCCGCCCAAGGCGAGAAAATCCGGGAAGTCCCGCGTAGCGGGACCGCACGATGCGGCCTGCAAAATACAGGCCTCCCCTCACCCGGCTGAAGAACTTAGCTACGCAGCTTGCACCACAAAACTAAAATAGCAGCTCCACTATTGAAAAGCCGTCTCCAGAAAGCTACGCAACTTCCGCGAATGCAGCCTTGCCGGCGGCATCTCACGCAGGCTTTCCAGCGCCCGTATCCCAATATGCAAATGCTGCGAAACCTGACGCCGGTAAAAATCACTGGCCATGCCAGGCAGCTTCAGTTCCCCATGCAGCGGTTTATCGGATACACACAACAATGTGCCGTAAGGCACTCGAAAACGGAATCCATTGGCAGCGATAGTGGCCGATTCCATATCCAGCGCGATCGCCCGCGATTGCGATAGTCGTTGCACCGGCTCTTCGTGATCACGAAGTTCCCAATTACGATTATCGATGCTGGCCACCGTGCCCGTACGCATGATGCGCTTGAGTTCCCAGCCTGATAGGCCGGAAACCTCGGCCACCGCTTGCTCAAGCGCAACCTGAATCTCGGCCAGCGGCGGCACGGGCACCCACAACGGCAGGTCGTCGTCCAGGACATGATCCTGGCGCACATAGCCATGCGCCAGCACGTAATCGCCCAGCCTTTGTGTGGTGCGCAGGCCCGCGCAATGACCCAGCATCAACCAGGCCGAAGGCCTTAACACCGCCACATGATCGGTAATCGTCTTCGCGTTGGAAGGCCCCACGCCGATGTTGATCAGCGTAATGCCCGTATGGTTTTCGCGAACCAGATGATACGAGGGCATTTGCGGCATCCGACTTAAGGCCGGCCCCGCCGGCTGACCCGCGTCGGCCCTTTCGGTAATGACATTGCCCGGCTCGACCAGTGCCGTGTAGCCGCCTTCGCCTCGGGCAAGCACCCCACGCGCCCACTGGCAGAATTCGTCAATATAGAACTGGTAATTGGTGAACAACACGAAGTTCTGGAAATGCCTTGGCGCCGTAGCCGTATAGTGCTGCAGGCGATGCAGGGAGTAATCCACCCTGGGAGCGGTAAACGGCGCCAGGGGCTCGGGTTCGCCACGCCGGCCCTGCCAGGTGCCGTTGACGATGGCATCGTCGGTAAGCCGCAGATCGGGTACGTCGAAATGGTCGCGAAGCACGTTGCCCATATCGGCGCTGTGGTCCACCGTTACGTATTCACCCTCTTCGAACGCAAAGTGCAGGGGAATGGGCGTGTCAGACTCGCCGATCTCGATCGGAACCCCATGATTCTTCAGCAACAGGCCTATCTGTTCCAGCAGGTAGCTGCCGAACAACTTGGGCTGAGTGATGGTGGTCATGTATGCGCCGGGCTCAACCACGTGGCCGTATGAAAGCCGACTGTCCACCTCTTGGTAGGTGCCCACCTTGATACGCATTGCCGGGTAGCACGCACGTACTCGCTGCCCTGGGGTCAGTTTGCCCTGCACGTAATCGTCGAACGCCTTTCGCAAGAAGGCAGTATTACGCTCATATATTTCCACCAGTCGCGCCAACGCCTCGTCGGCATCGCGAAACCCGGCGTAGGGCATCAGAGGGGGCGTCAGTGTCGGGCCCAAAAATCCCAAGTGTTCGGACATTATTGCTCCGGCTGTCGAACCGTTTCAGGCCAGTTGATCCATGAATGACGCCAAGGCCACATCGCGCTCTGTGACGGCCTGAACGTCGTGAGTCGTCAAGGTGACGTCCACTCGATTGTAGACGTTGGTCCACTCGGGATGATGATCGAGTTTCTCGGCCTGAAGAGCGACACGGGTCATGAAGGCGAACGCTTCGTTGAAATTCTTGAAGACATAGGTTTTTTGTAATGCATCACGATCCCTGGCTGCGGTCCAGCCCTCTAGCAGCAATAACGCGGATGCTGCGCCGACACGTTTGACACGTTCCATGACGCCTGCTCCTTCAAGTGATTTTGGCAATTATGTGCGGTAAAACCAGTTAATTACATCAATAAAAGTATAAAGTCCTTTAACCTCGCAGCGGTTGAGCACCGTGGGAGCGAAGTCCATACTACTGCTAAACATCATAGCGGAACACTGTTGCCGCAACATGAATTCTCGCTTTAACAGGAACACATCATGACGAACAGAACACGATGCCACCGGCTCCAGGTCGACACACAGCTTCACGACTTCATCCAGAACGAGGCCTTGCCGGGCACCGGGCTTGATGCGGCGGCGTTCTGGGCCGGCTTCGACGAATTAATGCACGACCTCGCCCCCCGCAATCAGGCCTTGCTGCAAGAGCGGGTTCGTCTGCAAGGCGAAATCAATGACTGGCACCGGCAACACCCTGGGCCGATAGCTGATCCTGCGGCTTACCAGGCTTTTTTGCGCAAGATCGGCTACCTGCAGGACGCGCCCGCCGACGTCACCGTGCGCACCGACCGGGTCGATGTCGAGTTCACCGAACAGGCGGGCCCGCAACTTGTGGTTCCCATCACCAACGCCCGCTATGCCCTCAACGCCGCCAACGCCCGTTGGGGCAGCTTGTACGATGCGCTGTATGGCACCGACGCCATATCCGAGGACGATGGCGCAACGCGCGGCGGCGCCTATAACGAAGTGCGTGGCGCCAAGGTCATCGAATTCGCCCGCCGTTTCCTGGACGACAGCATTCCACTGCAGCAGGGCTCACACAGCGACGCCACCTCGTACGCCATCGTCGACGGCAAGCTGCGTGTCGAGCTTTCGGGCGGCGGCGCCACCGGCCTGGCCGACCCTTCGGTTCTGCTCGGCTATCGGGGCGCCGCGCAGTCGCCCGAAGCGCTGGTGTTTCGCCACCATGGCCTGCACTTCGAGATCCAGATCGATAAAAATCATCCCATCGGCGGGCAAGACAACGCGGGCATCAAAGACATCCTGCTCGAAGCCGCGCTAACCACCATCATGGATTGCGAAGATTCCGTCGCCACCGTCGACGCCGAAGACAAGGTGCTGGCCTACCGCAACTGGCTGGGCCTCATGCAGGGCACATTGTCCGAAGAAATCAGCAAAGGCGGCAAGTCTTTCACCCGCGCACTCAACCCCGATCGCCGTTATATCGATCTTCAGGGCAAAGAGCAGTCTTTGCCGGCCCGTTCACTCATGCTGATCCGCAACGTCGGCCATCTCATGACCAATCCGGCCGTTCTCGACGAAAACGGAAACGAAACGCCCGAAGGCATTCTGGATGCCGTGGTCACCTCGCTGGCGGCCATGCACGACCTGCAACGCAAGGGAAACTCTCGTGCCGGCTCCATCTACATCGTCAAGCCCAAAATGCACGGCCCTGCCGAGGTGGCTTTCTCCACCGAACTATTCGGGCGCGTCGAGAAGCTGCTGGGCCTTCAGCCCAACACCCTCAAAATGGGCATCATGGACGAAGAGCGCCGCACCAGCGTCAACCTCAAGGCTTGCATTGCCCAGGCCATCGAGCGCGTGGCCTTCATCAACACAGGCTTTCTCGACCGCACCGGCGATGAGATGCACACCTCGATGCATGCCGGCCCCATGATCCGCAAGGGCGACATGAAACGCAGCGTCTGGATAGACGCCTACGAACGAAGCAACGTCCAGACCGGCCTGGAATGCGGCCTGCGCGGACGCGCCCAAATCGGCAAGGGCATGTGGGCCATGCCCGACCTCATGGCCGACATGCTCGAGCAGAAAATCGCCCATCTCAAGGCGGGCGGCAACACGGCCTGGGTTCCTTCGCCCACAGCGGCCACCCTGCACGCTTTGCACTACCACCAGGTCGATGTTCAAGAAATCCAGCGCGGCATGGAAGGCAAATCCGAGCCCCTGCTCGAGAAAATCCTGACCATCCCCGTGGCAACGGACACCAACTGGTCGGCCGACGAAATCCAGCAAGAACTCGACAACAATGCCCAAGGCATCCTGGGCTACGTCGTGCGCTGGGTCGATCAGGGGGTAGGCTGCTCAAAGGTGCCCGACATCCACGATGTAGGCCTGATGGAAGACCGCGCCACGCTGCGCATCTCAAGCCAGCACATGGCCAACTGGCTGCACCACGGCATCGTCACCCGCGAACAAGTGCAAGAAACCCTCGAACGCATGGCGGCGGTCGTCGACAAGCAGAACCAGGGCGACCCGCTATACCTGCCCATGGCACCCAATTTCAACGACTCGGTAGCCTTCAAGGCCGCTTGCGACCTGGTTTTCAAAGGCATGGAGCAGCCCAACGGCTATACCGAGCCGCTGCTGCACCACTGGCGCCAAGTCGCCAAGGCCCGCTGACGTTATTCTGTCCACGAGCCTTCGCACGCAATTCAAGACGGCTCAATCCGAGATCGATTGAGCCGTCTTTGATTAGCCGCGTTCCAGACCTAATAAAAATGCGCCAAACCTATGTAACGCAGTTTTTAAGTTTTTATGCTGCCTGCTCTCGGTACCAACCCAGGGCCTTGAATACGGGCCGGTCTGACTGAGAGGCTAATACCGCTGGCGCTTGTTCGTTGTTAGTAATGGAATAGGGCACCCAAGAGGGTATCGCGACAACATCGTTTTCTTCAGTCGTGAATGACTGGTTATTCGGCAAATTGAAAGTAACGGAGCCCTCTAGCGTGAGATACAAGATGTTTTCCGTTCTGTGCATGGCTTCCACAGTGGATTTTGCGGAAATCATCTGGATACTGACGCTCATCGAAGGAAAGACCGGCCCACAGTTTATCGGGTTGATGTATTCCAGGCGCACCCCTTCAAAAGGGTTGCCAGCGCCTTGATCCTCCAGGCGCTGCAAGGCTGAGCGCGCGTTCTCGTAGGGATAATGCATGAGCGGGCTGTTTTTGGTTTGCTGGGCATCGCCCACTGCACTGTGCTGGATCATTCCACCCGTGCCGACAGCGGCCGCCATATCATCTTGATCGCCATCCAGCTCCTGGAATTCGTGGCCCGTCACGCTGTGCATTTCTTCAAAGAACACACCCCCTATCCAATAGGGCATCATGACGTCCAGGCCGTCGTACCAGATAACGGGCTTATCGCCTTCGTTATGATGTTCGTGCCAAGCCCAATTAGGGGTCAGCACTAAATCGCCTCGTTTCATGCGAAGGCGTTTTCCTTGGACCGCCGTATATGCGCCTTTCTCGGGGTTTTCCAGCACAATACGGAACGCATTTGCCGAATGCCTATGCGCGGCGGCCTTGGCGCCAGGCGGGACCATCTGGATACCAGCCCGTAGCGTTGGCATGGCGGCGGCAGGCATGAAATCCTTTAGCGCTGGGTTCACCAAATTGATGTTCATGCGCTCGGCTTCTTGGGGCGTCAATAAAGTGCTGAGCTCCATCAAACGCTCGCGTGCGTCCCGATATGACCACTGATGAGGAATCGCAATACTGACAGGGCTTTTGGTAAACCTGTATGCCGGGTTACTTTTTGAGTGCTTGGGATGCGTAGCCGCGTAGTAAGTTGTGAAATTGCTGTCTATCAGTTTTGTTATGAACTCTTCCCTAGTTTGTTCCTCAACTGTGATCATAGAGGCACCTCCTATATTGGTTGAATATACTTTTGTCGCGTGTCTGCTATAAAAATTATTGGCTGCTACGCATTTATAATTACATAGTTGCCACGTCTCGTATGGGACTGCACGCCTGAGCAATCATCTTTCCGGCTGCGTCCAGCTCCTCGACAGCCCAGGCAAGCTTGAGTGCTTCTTCAGCCCTGTTTTGGCCTAGAATCTCTGAAGATTGGCGTAAAAACTTATCGTTGATTTGTTCATCTGAAAGCGGCCTTTCCAAACTGCCGATGGCATGCTCAATATCTTTTTTCACAACGCCGCCGTTTTCCAGGTGCACCAGAACCTTGACTGAAGCTTCGTGAATTGCCGGATCGACACTGGCGGTAACGCGGTCGCGCAGCGCAACGACACTCGGATCATTAACCGCTTTATCAGTGAAGGCCTCGGGCGAGCCGCCTCCGTAAATCAGGGCATAGGCAACCGCGTGGTAAACGCTGAACTTACCCTCGAGCCCCGTTGTTGGATTACGAATACCCGTCAATTCGAGCACCAACGGATTAACACGTAGCTCAATCTTTTGAACAGCCAAGGGCTTATTATTCAAGTCTTCGCGAATCTGGCTGCAAGCATCGATCGCGGGGTGTAAAACAATGCCGCAGGCAAAAGGTTTATATGTATTGGTCGCGGCTTCCCATTCAATACCCAGCCCATCGACTATGCGAGAATAATCCTGCTTGGTCGACATCACGTTCGCGAAACCTCGTGGCGCCTCGATTGCGCGCTCCGAGCTGTCGAAACCCGCCTTTGCCAAGATGGCAGCCAGCATTCCGCTTTGGGCCGCTCGGCCGGGATGGAAGCTTTTTGTCATGGTGCCAAACATCTCGCGCAGGCCGGACGATTGAGTGGCCGCCAACCCAAAGGCCCAACTCATTTCGCGGGGATTCAACCCCAGCAGCCGGCCCACCGCAGCCGCTGCACCGAATACACCTGCTGTAGCAGTAATATGCCAACCGCGGTCATAATGATCTGGATAAACACAATTACCGATGCGGCACTCGACCTCCATCCCTACGATAAAGGCTGTCAGCAGGTCGCTGCCGCTGATATTTCTGGTTTCGGCGAACGGGATCAATGCTGCCGCAACCGGGCCGGCGGGGTGAATGATTGTCTGCAGGTGGGTGTCGTCGTAGTCCAGCACATGGGAGGAAATACCGTTAAGCAACGCGCTATACAGCTCGTCCAGCATTTCTGGGCGCCCCAGCACCGTTGCTTGACGGGGGCCGCTGAATTGCGTCACAGCCGCAAGAGCGCGCATGACGGCATCATGCTGGCTGCCCCCTATCGCGCAGCCAATCCAGTTGACTAATGAGCGGGTACCCTCGTACCTCGTGGGCTGCGGTATATCTGCCCCTTTTAAGCTCACCGCCCAGTCTGCAAGTGTATAAGTAATATTATTGGTAGCCACTGTATTTCATTTCCTGATAAGCAATATATGCCTTGGACGCTTTACCCGCTTCCGCCAATGGTGGCGCGCATGCGGGCTCTGATGGTTAGAACACTCATCACCTGAAACCTCTTGAATAACTCTTCAAGCAAGTTTCTCTTTCAAAAAAGCCAATGTGCGCTCGCGCGCCAATTTCGCGCTTTCAGCGTGAAAGCTTCCGCGCTGATCACAATTGAATCCATGCCCGGCCTGGTAGACATGCACCTCCACCGTTTCAGGATGATTGCTCTTTATTTTTTCGATAGCGGCAGGCGGCACCAATTTATCCGTTTCGCCAAAGTGGCACATAACCGGGCACTTGGGCTGCTCTTCTGCATAATTGCCAATGCCGCCGCCATAATAAGAAACGACTGCCGTCAGGCCGTTTAATCGGGCGCTGCCAACCCACGCCAATAAGCCTCCCCAGCAATAGCCCAAGAGTGCTATTTTTTTATCGTTTTTAAAAAGCCCGCACACCGACTCAACGTCCTTGAGGACCAAATCCCACGGAAGCTGGTCACGCAATTCCAGGCCTTTTTTGACGTCTTCTTGGGCGTATCCCATCTCGATGCCCTGCTGGACATGATCAAAGAACGCGGGAGCGATCACGTGATAGCCTTGACTGGCATAATCGTCCGCAACGCTACGAATGTGGCTATTTATGCCAAACAGCTCTTGCAGCAAAATAATGTTACCTATGGCCTCACCTTTTGGTGTTGCTTCATAAGCGGTAATTTCCTTGCCGTCCAAGCCCATAAACTTTAGCAAGCTCATTGTTGCATCTCCTTTTCTAATAGCTTTGAATCCACCCTGACCCGTGTCAGGACCCATACTTTTCTGAGTCGATCTTTACCAACGTTTCCAGCAACCGGCCTTTGCCTTCGGTACCATGTTTTGCAAGTGCTTCCGCAGCGACTTTGCCATCGCGAGTCGCCAGCGCATCCACTATTTCTTTGTGTTCTTGATTCGACATTGCTCCGCCACCGCTTTCGATGACGCTTCGGCGACGCATCAAAAGCATTTCGTTGACGACTCTTTCGTAAATATCTATCAGTTTTTTATTTTGCGTGAAGGAAACGATCTTTTTATGAAAGTCCACGTTCATCAAAAAATATTTTGTTAACTTGTTTTCTGTGAGTGCCATTTCCATTTGGTCGGCCATCTCTCGCAGCGCGGTTATTTGCTCGTCTGTTATTACCGGCGCCAAGATTTCCCCCACCATGGCATCCAAGCCTATTCTGACCTGATAGAGCTCCTGTATTTCTTCAAGGGTTATATCCTTGACGAAGACCCCTCGGTTTTTCGAAAACTGGACCAAGCCCATTGCTTCAAGCGATCTGAACGCTTCCCGGATTGGCCCGCGGCTAACGCCGAGGCGTTCTGACAGACTGGCTTCAGAAAGCTTTTCGCCGGGTTCTAACACGCCGCTCATTATCAAATTAAAAATGGCCTCTTGAGCAGCCTGGGCCAGTGACTTTGACCTTATGACGTCGATGGTTTCTAAGTTTCTACTCATTTTATTTACTCACTAAGCCAGGCTTGGACTAATAACAAAGCACGAAAAGCCGCGCACTCAATTTAAATTCCAGTATATCACAGATTGTTGACAATCATACAATTTAGCGTTTCCATTTTTGCTCACGCTGACGATAAACGACGCCAATAGGGAACGTATGCATTGACCCAATCAATACCCCGAGCACTCGGGCCGAACGTCTCTACATCAATATCTTGTGGCGCAAGCGGCAGACTGGCCTCTATGAGCGCACAAAACTCGATCCCCTGAGCGCCCTCACCCATAAATACCCGTGTTTGCAGCACCGACGACTTATCGCCGAAGTTGGCGTGCACCCCATCAAGAATGGTCGTTTCCCACTGCGCCGAAGCATCACGCCACCGCATCAAGAAAAAAGACCCCGGCACACCGTTTTGGCCTGTGATACAGGGCTCGTCTCCTATCAGCCTGCCGACGAACCGCCACTGCCCGCTTACCTTCCCCCCGATTCTTTTTGACCAGGGCGAAAAATTCTTGCCCGAGATGCGCTGGTACGGCGCACTCTCCATGACGTCCGTTGATTCCAAATCGTAGATTGCCGCGTACTTCGGCCATCCCGTAGTACACACCATGCGCTGCGTGCGTAATATGCCCGGCAGCTCAGCCCGCTCGGGCATGTGTTCGGAGTCATACCAGGCATTGAACTCTTCTTCCATCGCAGGGGGCGGCTCCATGGTGACCAACAAGAGCCCAGGAGGTGTTTTCATGGATTGCGCCTCGCCATCGATCACGCGTTTCGAGAGACGCCTGATTGCGCATCTCGTAGGTTTGCAGGCGGCACCTGGCCCTGAATGGGATTCAAGGGCACCCTCTGACTGAGTCCGACCGATTCCTCGAACAGGGCAGCCGCTTGCAGCAGCTCGGTTTCGCCATGCATTTTTCCGATTAGCTGCAAGCCTATCGGCCGTGAAAACTCGTCGAGCCCGCATGGCAGGGCAATGGCCGGATTACTCATCAACGTCACCAACGAGTTAATCAAAGAGGCGGCGGTGTAATGCTCTACCGGCATGCCATCCACGTATTGGGGGTAGCGTAACGCCGCGTCAAACGGTGGCGTTGCCGCAGCCGGACTGATCAAAAGATCATAGGTCTCCATAAACTGCGTGATCCTTTGGTATAGCAACGCACGCTCACGTTCGGCCCAGGCCAGTTCAAGAACACTTTGCCCCTGGCCGCGTTCAATATTACGCAGCAAATCAGGCTTCACCTTGCCGGCTGGCTGCTTGAGCAGCCATTCACGTCCAACCAACATATGATGGGCCCGCAAAATCTGGAATACCTCGGCCGCATTACCGATATCTGGACAGTCCTCTACTACCTCTGCCCCCAAATCCTCAAACCGTCTTACCGCCCTTGCACAGATTTCCCGTGTTTCACGGTCGACTCTGACCTTGCCTCCAAAATCCGGGGTGAAAGCAATGCGCTTGGGCACTCGCGGTCGCTCCAACGCCTCGACAAAAGAAGTCGAAGGCGCAGGTCTTGCCAAGGGGTCATGAATGCACTCCCCGACCATCGCATCCAGGAACAAAGCTAAATCGGGTACGTTTCTTGCCATGGGCCCTTGCACCACCAAGGGGGACCAGAGATCCGAGCCCGCCCCCCGCGTTACCCGCCCGGGCGAGCAGCGGATACCTACTACGCCGCAATAACTGGCCGGCCTGCGCAGGCTTCCCCCATGGTCGGTTCCGTGCGCCAGCCAGACTTGGCCGCTTGCCAAGGCCGCCGCGCCGCCTCCGGTCGAGCCGCCGCAAGTGAGCGCGGTATTCCAAGGGTTGACTGTCCGTCCGAACACCTCGTTGAATGTCGTACCCCCCGCTCCGAATTCAGGCGTATTGGATTTTGCAATGACAATGCCGCCCTTGCCCTCGATTCTCTGCACAAGCGCATGAGATTGCTTTGGTACATGCGTTGCAAAAAGAGGGGATCCATACGTGGTACGAACGTCCTGTACATCCACAGTGTCCTTGATGGCGATCGGGATGCCCCATAGCCAACCGGCCTCGTGTTCGCGTCGCGCGTCTTTAGCCGCCATCAGACGTTTTGCGTGTTCTCTGGCTCGATCAAGACAAAGCGTCGGCAATGCATTTAAAACCGGATCAACCTCGGCAACCCGCTTTTCAACTGCATCAATCAAATCCAAAGGACTGATTTCCTTGCGCTTGAGCTTCTGGGCGACTTCGGTCGCCGTCAGGTAGATTAAACTGTTTGACATATAAAGTATTTTTCGGTGTTCAAGACAACGGTGAGAACGCCAGTGGAAGCAAAATTGAGCTTTCTTGGGTAATCAGCCCGGCCCTTGCATCCGGCGGCCAAACTCCCAGCCGCCGCGCCTCACTTCTGATTTCTTGACGTTGCATCAGATCGTCATAAGCCCAGATATGCACCCATTGATTCAAGCGTCCCGTGAGCGAGTGTCCGCACAAGATCAACGGCGACAACTTATTTCTCTGGGCGATTTTTTCTTCCCAACGGCTCGTGACCATGGACATGCAACCCGGCTCGTAGCTATAGATTCTTAGCTCGTAAACCGGGCCCTTGCGGCCAGGTTGAAGCGGTGGACTGAAGGATGCAAGCTGGATCAACATAGTGTCTCTGCTGAGTAGTAAGTCATCCAGATACGACGCATCTCCGGGCGTTTCGCCTGCTTCCGCTCTAACTTCATCGCGGTGCCCACTGTCTCGATATGACCATGCATGGACCACCTGATCGACCGTACCGAGCTCTGTTTGCCAGAAACCCACTAATGGCGACAAGCGGCACCGGTCATCAACGCGTGCCCTGACACGCTCTTCAAGCGCAGGCACCTGACGAGGCTTTACCAAATCTCTGCATAACTCGACAATCATTTCATACCGCTCCATGAACCTGCTCAAAAGAAAGGGGAAAGGCCGTCCTTGAATTCCGGCCTTGCCACCACCGCCTAGCTCGGCAGGTCTTTTAAAAGCACCTCTTGGATTTCATCCATTTCGGCGGTCCACACGCCTTTGTCTTTGTAGTACTCCACCGCGGCCGGGTGATAGGGAACCGTTGCTTGGGGCGTGACGAAACGGTCTTTGGTCCAAGTTGCCAGCAACCTGCTGGTGCTCGTCAATTCATCTTCATGCTCCCAGACCGCATCTATGAACTTCGTCACCAGCTCATCGCTCAAATCGAACCGCGACATTACCGTCATGTTGTAAGCAAGCACATTGATGTCTTCCTTTACACCAGCAGTCTCTCCCGCTTTCATCGGCATTGAGAACCACGCTTGGCTCACCGCCGTAGTCCGCTTCATGGCGTCGCCGGACGGGTCCACGCTAAGAAACCGCGCCCCCTTACTGGCGTCAAGCTCTTGCACGATGCCGCTACCTATGGAACCGATAGCCGCATCCGCCCTGCCTTCCAGCACCGCCCTCACGCCTTCTGGATAGCTGGACACGTTGACCACCCTTACGTCGTCTAAAGACAGGCCTGCATTCGCCAAGGCCGACTCGACACTGATGCTCGCGCCCTTATAGGCTCCATAGTTGGCAACGACGCGCTTGCCTTTCAAGTCTTCGATTTTCATGATTCCGGAGTCACTGGAGGTAATCAGCGCCACTCGAATCGGCGAGCCTTGCATTACCGTCCACATGGCGTACCCCTTGCCTTGATTCCCTTTATCGAAAGGCGCTTCGGCCGTCAGGGCGAACCTGGCTTCGATGGGATTGACAATGCCCAGGTCCACTTCGCCCGTCACGAACATCGGGATGAATACGGTGCCGCTTTGCGGCAGGATGTCTATCTTGGTGTCCGGGGAGTACTTGCTGACTATATTTGCCAGGCCCTGGGCTACGGGATAATAAATACTGCCTTGCGGATTGCCGCCCATCACAATGATTTGCGAGCTGGCAACCTGCGCAAATAGCAGCGCCCCCACTGCCGCGCCCGCTCGAAGTAGTTTTTTTAATTTCAACATCAAAGTCTCCTTTTCTATATAAACATGTGGCTATAAGCCTTTAGACAACACACCTCACCTGGCTAGCTTTTGACCGCGGACACGCCCCCCATGCACATGCCTGGACGCTGATAGGCATACAAGCCGATCAAGGCAAACCAGCCCAAAGCAGCAAGCCACCACGACGAAGCGCCCAACCACAACATGACGCCACCCAGCACAACCATCCCCGCCCGGGTCACAATGTCAAGTTTCTTCCGATAAAAGCCAACCAGGCCGGCTGACAAAAGGAATATGCCTGCCACCGCTGCGACCACGGCATTCCATATGCTTGCCGAGTCGCCCTGCAGCAAGAACGCCGGATTCATGACAAAAATGAACGGAATCACATAAGCCACAACCCCCAGGCGCATCGAGTACATGGCTGTGCTCCATACCGCGGATTTTGCCAATGACGCCGCGACGAATACGGAAAGGCACACAGGCGGGGTCAGGAAAGACAGCGTTCCAAAATAGAAGATGAAAAGATGCGTGCCGAGTTCATTCACACCTGCCTGTACCAGTGCCGGACCTATCGGTACGATCAAGATGATGTAGGCCGCTGTAACCGGGACACCCATTCCCAGCACGATGGACGCAATGGCGGCGAGCAGCAGCAGAATCGCTACGTTCCCACCCGACATGGTGATGAAGTTTTGTGCCAGGTTCGCGCCGAGGCCCGTCAGCCCCAATACACCGACGACAAGCCCCGCTGCGGCACACATCAGGGAAATAAAAACCACCATCTCACCTGCTGATATCAGCACACTGACGTACTTGCGCAACGAGACGCGTTTTTCGCGCCAGAACAGACTACATATCACCGTGACCGTTGTCGCGATAAACGCCGCAGCCTGGGCTGTCCATGACATTGAAAACAACACATAAACAAGCACCCCGAACGGTATCAACATGGGGAGCATCGCCAGGAAGGAGCTTTTCAACCTTGGCGCCTTGTCCATGTCCAGTGGCTTGAGATCCGCCTTGCCCGCCTCGAAATGCACCTGCATATATACGCACAGGAAGAACAGCAAGGCCGGTATCAGCGCGGCAAGCGCAACCTCGGAATAAGGCACACCTAGAAATTCGGCGATGATGAAAGCAGTCGCGCCCATGATAGGAGGAAGAATCAACCCGCCCGTTGATGAAACCGCCTCTACCGCTGCCGCTTTTTCCGCGCTGTAGCCTACCTTTTTCATCATTGGAATCGTGACGATGCCCGTGGTGGCAACGTTGGCCGAAGCGCTGCCCGACAATGAACCGAATAACGCGCTGGCCACTACGGAAACTTTTGCCGGCCCGCCTCGACGCTTGCCCATCAAGGCAAGCGAAAAGTTGGAGATGGCATCGCCCCCGCCCACCAGAAACAGCATTTGCCCGAACAGTACGAACGCCACAATGATCGTACCTGCCACCGCTAGGGGCATACCCAATACTGAGTCCTCGCCCAGAAAGGTGTAAACAAATAGCCTATCCCACCTGATCACCCGCGTTTCGAAAATGCCGCTCAGGTGATGTCCAAAATAAGCATAGGCCAGCGCCACGAGACAAACTCCAACCATGGACCAGCCCGCGTGCCGGCGAACTGCCTCAAGCAACAGCACAATTCCAACTACGCTGGCCAAGATCTTATCGTTCGTCAGCAAGCCAGTCTGGCCGACAATCAGGCTTTGGTAGCCAAAGAACATGTAGATCCCTACTGCCAAAGACGCCACGACAAAGGCGACGTCATACCATGGCACAACCGTCCTGAGCTTGTCACTGTTGCGCTGAGCTGATACCTTGATGAAGGTCAATGCCAAGCAAAGCGTCAGAAAAAACGCCAAGTACTGCTCTTTGTAAATGATGATTCCGAACTCGGGCAAAATGCCCAACGAATAGATCACCGCAGATAGAATAATCAGCAAAGCGATTGCGCTTGAGCTTAAGCTCCACCCCTTGGCCATTGCGTCACTACTCTCCATAGTCCCTCCTTTGTTCGCCATCGTGCTCTGACAGTTTTGTAATAGTTAGATTGTATTATTGTCTACAATCTACTTGCCTGCAATAGGGTCTAGGGTAAATACCAGCATTTCACTGCTTGAATTGCTCACGCCCCATAGCGCAATTCAACCATCCACACTCGTCTCCATAGAGCCAGTCCCTCAGGCCGCAGTCCTCCTCCCGCCCGCTTCCTTCAGTATTTACCCTAGCGCATATTGCAGGCAAGTAGATTGTAGACAATAATACGATCTCTTTATTACGTCAACAATCGTCAAGGCATGACAACAGTGCCATTGCTTTTCACTCACGGAGGAAATAAATGAGGTCGAAAATATTAACAATCGGGTTGGCCATAGCCTTCCCCCTTATGGCCGGGGCACAGAGCTCCACCAACGTCACGCTGTACGGCACCATTGACACAGGTGTCGAATATGTCAACAACATTGCCGACGGAACAGGCGGAGCAAACAGTTCAGTCCACTTCAACACCCTGACTTCTTCCGTACCGTCCAACTGGGGGCTACGGGGCACCGAAGACCTCGGAAACGGCCTAAGCGCAATTTTCACCCTGGAATCCGGCTTCACACCGGGTACCGGCGTGCAGGGGCAAGGCGGTCGTTTATTCGGTCGCCAAGCTTGGGCGGGATTGAAAGGCGACTGGGGCCAGATCGCCTTCGGTCGCCAATACAACATGCTGTTCTGGGGAACGCTGGGTGCCAATCTTTTGGGGCCGAACTCTCAGGGCCTGGGAGGGTTGGATAACTATATTCCCAACGCCCGCATGGATAACGCCATCACGTATCGCGGCAGCTTTGATGGCTTCAAACTCGGTGCAGCCTGGGCCCGCGGTCGCGACACCGTGAGTACAGGCGGCCCAGCAGCGCGGGGGTGTGGCGTTGACTATACCGACTCTTCGGCCTGCCAAGCCTATTCTTTCATGATGGGCTATGACTCCGCCAACTGGGGAGTCGCCAGTGCCTACGACGTCATCCAAGGCGGCGACACCTCTTGGCCGGGCAGCGGCTTGTCTAACCCGGATCATAAAGACATACGCTGGACCATAAATGGTTATGTCAAGTTCGACGCACTCAAAATCGGGGCGCTCTATCTGAATCGCAAAAATGAAGGCGGAATCCTGAGCAACCCCGTACCCGGTGCAGGGTCGCGGACCTTGGGTAACCGCAGCGACCTTTGGTCGCTCAGTGCCACCTACCAATTTACGCCCGCCTTCGCGCTGGACGGCGCAGTCAATCACCTTAACTACAAAAATGCGTCCGACAGCTCCAAAACCTGGCAATATGTCGCGCGCGTACGCTATGCACTTTCCAAGCGAACCACTACATACTTATCAACGGCTTATGTCCGCAACAAGGGCGACGCCAATGTATCCGCAAGCAGCGGCTCTCAAGGCGCGAGTCCCGACTTCGGCGCTAGCCAAACGGCCGTCATGGTAGGCTTGCGGCACAGCTTTTAACAGTTCTTGGCGGTATCGTCATCCGTCGCGTCACGGCAAGCTCTAATCATGGCAGCTTGCCAGTGTGATGGATAGCCCGGACGACGCAGCTACTTATTCTACAACGTTGATTTTGAAGCCCACTTGAAATAAGTGGGCTTTTTTTCCTCATTCTTCGAGTTCTTGCTCCGGCAGACCCCAAGCAGTTATGCCACAATAAGACACCTCGATCCATCTCAACGATATCCACGGCCTATGGGCCACAGTACCGTCCTCCATGCGGCGATGCCCAAAAGAACGCCCACCCGCAATCGGAGCAATTCCTGTTGTTCGCTTAAGGTTCACCCAGGTCACCTTGCCGCGGGGCCGGGTAGGCGCCGCCCACATCCGTGGACTGCGCCTTGAGAAACTCACCCACCTGCTGCAAACACCTGCACTCGATCTTCCGCTTGCCGACCTGGCGTTCCAATGAGGCCTGCACGACCCTATAAACTAAACCTATGTAGGCTTTACGCCTGTTTCGATTGTCGCCGTCGGAATTTCGTTACCTGGGCTGCTAGGGCCTATCAGCAAAAAAGAAAACTGCCAGACAGACCTACGCCTCAGCGGCGCACTTAACCACGCACCTGCGCAATCACCTCGTCCAGCCAAACCAGCATCAGATCAATTTCATCCGCCGTGATATTAAGCGCCGGCATGAAACGCAGCAGGTCGGCTCGCGGCGAATTAAGCAGCATGCCTTCGGGCGAGCGGTTACGGGCCGCCTCTACAATAGCGGCCCCATCCGGGCGATCCATCAACAGCGCGCGAAGCATGCCTTGGCCGCGCTCGCCCTTCATACCCCATTTGGTAGACAGCGCCAGCAAGCCAGTGGAAAGCTGTTGCGCACGCTCGTTGACGGAATCAAGAAAGCCAGGCGCATTGATAGTGTCGAACACCGCAATGCCCGCCGCCGTCATGAGTGGGTTCCCGTTATAAGTGCCACCCTGATCGCCGTGCTCGAACACGCAAACTTCTTCACGGGCGCACAGAGCCGCCAGCGGCACGCCGCCGCCTATGCCCTTGGCCAGCGTCATGATGTCGGGCGTAATGCCGGAATGCTGATAGCCAAACATTTTTCCAGTACGGCCCATACCAGTCTGCACCTCGTCCACCATCAACAGCATGCCATGCTCATCGGCCAATTCACGCAGAGCCTGCATGAACCCCGCCGAAGCCGGCAGCACGCCCGCCTCGCCCTGGACAGGCTCAAGCATGATCGCAACAGTCTGGTCATCGATCAGCGCCTGGACGGACGCCAGATCGTTCAGGCGGGCTTTTGGGAAGCCGTCGACCTGAGGCGCGAACAAAGTGTCCCACCCTGGTTTTCCGGATGCTGACATAGTGGCCAAGGTGCGGCCATGAAAGCTGTTTTCAAACGTGATGATCTTGTATGCGCCGTTACGCCTGACCCGGCCCCATTTGCGGGCCAGCTTGATGGCGCCTTCATTGGCTTCGGCGCCGCTGTTGGCGAAAAAGACCCGGTCGAAGCACGAAGCACCCACCAGGCGCTTGGCCAAATCCATCGATGGTTGGTTATAGAACGCCGGGGAAGGGTTGATCAGTGTCTTGGCTTGGGCGGTGATGGCCTCGACAAGCGCCGCCGGGCAATGTCCTAGTGACGTAACCGCCCAACCCTGTACCAGATCGAGATAGCGCTTACCCGTATGATCTTCCAGCCAAGAGCCTTCTCCTCGCACAAACACAAGTTCCGGACGAGCCGTAATATCCATAAGCGCGTCGACGCCCGACCGATCGAATTTCATGTTTGCTCCGAAGGTGCCCCGCCTCCAGAACGGAGAACGGCAATTAAAGGCCGATTTTAGCCCAACGCCATACGCGGAAGCACGCCGGCGGTTCTATTCGATTTGGGCCAATGCCGCCAACGCCTCGTCACGCGTCATTACGGTGGCGTACTTCTGTTGCATGTCGAACAGGTTGGCGTCGTGCGGCCCTATGGCGCGGTCGCCCACGCAGTCGGACACCACCAGCGGCCGAAAGCCGAACTGCATGGCGTCGACCACGCTGGCGCGCACGCAGCCGCTGGTAACCGCCCCTGCCACCACCAGAGTCTGGACACCGCGCTGCGCCAGCCATGCCGCCAGCGAAGTGCCAAAAAAGGCCGAGGGCACAGTCTTGCGAACCACCAGCTCGCCTGAAGCCGGGGCAAGCTCGGGCACGATGGCGCTGTTGCGGTCGCGCTCTTTGAGGCCCAGCATGCTGGGAACCTTGAGGCTGAAAATATTGTTATCCGAGCCGTCGTCGGCAAAGACAATGCGCGTATGAGCCACCACCCAGCCGCGCTTGCGTGCCTCAGCCAAAAGCGGAACGGTATTGGCAATCGCCTGCGGGATATTCCCGCCACCGAATACCTTGGGGTCGGCAAAGCCATTGACCAGGTCGATGATCAGTAAACCAACCGGAGCCTTCAGTTCGAGCTGAGCGCCAAAGCCCTGGCGCGAATACGTCTGCACATCGTTGCTCATTGCAATCTAATCCTCTATTACCTGCCCGTAACGCACCACATCAGCACCGTCCAGCCGTACCGTGCAATTGCGCAACGGAATATCAATATGGCAGGCTGTTGTGCGATTACCGCCTGCCTCGTTGTTGGGCCCCAAAGAAAACAGGAAATTCCCTTCGTAGGCGCGCGCATCCATGCCGATGGTCTGCTCGCGATCGTATAGACCCAGGGTCGACCAGTGACAGCGCGGCTGCAAGCCCCAGCCGATATGCGAGATCGCGTAACCCTCCGGGTCGTTGAACGAGGCCATGTAATCGCGCAGCAGCTCGGCGTCGACACCGCCCTCGATCTTGACTGCATAGCCGTTCTCGACCGTCAGCACAATCTTGTCGGAGGTATAGCTTTTTTGCGGCAATAGAATATCGCCCTTGTCGATGACAATGACACCGTTGCTGCCGCCTTCGCGGGGGAAGGTGAAGCAAAAGCCGCTGGGCCAGTGATCCCAACGCCCGGGCTCGTCGACGTAACCATATTCGCTGATAACCGGAAACTCGCCCAACGCGAAACGAATATCGGTGCCCGCGTCGGACACTACCGTCATCTCTTTGGCCCGGCCCAGGCGGTCGCTGTGCGCCTTGACGCGAGTGCGATCCTGTTCGGTGGGTACCGTACGCACCAACACCTCGGGCGGCTCGACGGCAAGCAGTATCTTGGTACCACTTTTAAGAATGTCGATTTGCTCTGGTGAGAACAGCAGCGTCATCAGGTCAAGCACCAGGTCGCTGGCCTTCAGCGTGGCGATAGCCGCCGTGTTGCCGGTAAGCGGGGTGGTGCCCAAATAGGCCAGCGGATCGCGGCTAAGGGATTTTTCGGCATTGACCGGGGGAAGGTCCAGGCGGTTCACGATGGCGCCCATGGACTGCGCCGCAATGCCGGCCATGGCCAGGGTTTGTGGATGAGTCGAGGCGCTGGTCAGTATCGTCACGGTCTGGCCCGGCTCGAGCCGGGAAAGCTTCAATACCTGCTGCCAGGCCTGAAGCAATTGGTAGTCGCTTACAGCCATGGGTTTCTCCTTGGTAAGCTAAAGAATGTACGCCTTAAGCCCGAGGTGCAAGCCGCGCGCCCAGGAAACTGCCGAACGCTTCGTAGAAGCCCTCTTCGTTGTCCCAGGGGATCATATGGCCCGCACCGCCAACTCGAATATGTTTGATGGAAGACAACAAGCCGCGGATCTCTTCGACGTCTTCATCGCGCACGACATCACCGCGCTCCGCCGTCATCAACAATACCGGCACCTTGATTTCAGGAAAATCCGGATGAATGTCGTCGGTATGGAACCCTTCGAAACTGTCGATGATGGCGCGTTCGTCGCAGGTGTGCAGCCATTCGGCTCGCAGCGCAAGCTGCTCGTCGGTCCAGGTGGGACAAAATTCACGCATGGCCTCGGCATCGCAGCCCTGTCGCGCAAGAGCCATCGAGTCGACATACCACGGCAGCTTGGAAGGATAGGCGCGGCGGCCCGGACCCGACACCGGCGGATCGACCAGCACCATGCGGGTCAAGCCCTTCGGCTGGCTGCGGGCGGCCCGCAGTGCAATGCGGCCTCCCATAGAATGGCCCACCAGTGCATAGCGCTCAAGGCCCAGCGCCTGGGCAAAAGCAGCCACGTCGGCCGCCTGTGCATCCAGACTGTAGTCCAGCGCCTCGGATGCCTCGGACAGCCCACGCCCCCGCACATCCAGCACATAGGTGTCAAAATGAGTGCCGAAACGCTCGCCGACGAAGCCCCATGTGATGGCCGGGCTGGTAATGCCCGGGATGATGATTACTGCGTCGCGGCCGGCGCGCTCGCCTTTCTGGCCGCCATAGCGCAAATAGTGTTGCCGTATGCCATTGGCATGCACATTGGCACCATAAAGAAGGGTACTCATTTCGTATTTCTCCAACCAACTAAAAAAAATAAGCGAAACATGAACAGCCGCGTCTGCAAAGTTTCCACAGGCCGGCGCAGGCTAAGCTAAAGCGTAGCAGAGAAGCCGCCTTGCATGTAGTGGTCGCTCGATTAATTTAACATCGCACCACGGTACGCATGGCCGTGCGCGCAGAATGAAAAGCCAAAATGCGCAACGGCCCCGCTTAATCCAGTAAGTTCAGTTGCCTGTCCAGCTCAGGCCCGTTGGGAGCTTTCCGAAGGCCGCTGACCCGCACACCCAGCAATCGTATCCGGCTTTCGAAAGTGATTCGCTTCAGGCATTGGCCCGCAGCACCACGTATTGCCTGCGCATCAGCCATGTCGGAAGGCAAGGTCAGGTCGCGGGTGACGGTACGAAAATCATCGAAGCGCAGCTTGATGCCCACTGTACGCCCTACCACTCGCTTGCGCTTCAAGTCGCTTTCCAGCTGTTCACACAAGCCTGTCAAGACCTGAGACAGCCGGGCCCGATCCTGCACGACGTGCAGATCGCGCTCGAAAGTGGTTTCGCGGCTGATCGACTTAGGTTCCGAATATGTCACTACCGGCCGCTCGTCGTGGCCATTGGAAACCCGCAGCAGCCAGCGCGCATATCTCAGGCCGAAATGCTCTTGCAGCATCGCCGGGCTGGCTTGCGCCAGTTGCCCCACCGTTTCTATTCCCAGCGACGTGAGCTTGCGCGCCGACTTCGGCCCAATGCCGTTTATCTTCGACGCCGGCAAGGGCCAGATCCGTTTCGGAACGTCGTCCATGCCCAAAAGCGTCAGGCCGTCCGGCTTATCCAGATCGGAACCAATCTTGGCCAGCAACTTGTTGGGTGCGATGGCAATCGAACATGACAGCCCCGTCGCCTCGCGTACGGCCTCCTTGATGCGGCGGCCCAGGGGCTCATCCGCTTCGTCATGCTCGGTCAGGTCGATGTAGATTTCATCTATACCGCGATCTTCAATACACGGAGTGACCGAAGCCACCGCTTCCTTGAAGCGCCGCGAGTAGTCTCGATAGGTGGCAAAGTTGCTGGGCAGCAGAATGGCCTCGGGGGCCAGCTTTGCCGCCTTCATCATGCCCATGGCCGAAAAGACGCCGAACTTGCGCGCTTCGTACGTGGATGTGGTGATGACGCCTCGTCCGACATAATCACCCAGACGGGCAAAGCGATGGGTGCCGTCCTTAAGTTGCAAGGGCGGATCGCCACGCCCTCCGATAACGACGGGGCGCCCCCGCAGCTCGGGGTAACGCAGCAACTCGACCGAGGCGAAAAACGCATCCATGTCCAGGTGTGCGACACGGCGCGGCATCGAAGGCTTGTGTTCAGGTAGTTCCATGGGCGGCCAACCAGCGTTGCGACCTCGCAGCGCCACTGGCGACAAGTTTAATGGATTCCACCGTCGGTGCTCGGCCCGCACCGTTAGGGCCTGGTCAGGAAACAAAAAGTATAATGTCCCCACCGGCGCCAAAGCGCTCGGGGCATTCGGTCGTCCAACTCGTTCAAGGATACACAGCATGGCCAAGATCATCGGCTGCATCGGCACTTCGCACGTTCCCACCATCGGCGTCGCTTACGATAAAGGTCGCCAGACCGATCCCGCCTGGGCCCCACTGTTTGACGGCTACAAACCGGTCGCACAGTGGCTTGCCGAGAAAAAACCCGATGCGCTGGTCTTCTTCTACAACGACCACGCCACCACTTTTTTCTTCGACATGTATCCCACCTTCGCGCTAGGCGTGGGTGATCGCTTTCCGGTCGCCGACGAAGGCGCCGGCCTTCGTCCCCTGCCTCACATCAAGGGCAACGTCGACCTGCAATGCCATATCGCCGAGTCTTTGGTCAACGACGAATTCGACCTGACCATCTTCCAGGAAAAGCCCATCGATCACGGTTGCGCGTCGCCCTTGCCGCTGCTTTGGCCCCACGACCCTGATTGGCCGGGCGCCTTGGTGCCCATCGCCATCAACGTGCTGCAATATCCGCTACCCACCGGCAGACGCTGCTACAAGCTGGGCCAGGCCGTGCGTCGAGCGGTTGAATCCTACCCCGAAGACCTAAAAGTGGTCATCGTGGGCACGGGCGGCCTTTCGCATCAAATTCACGGCGAGCGCACCGGTTTCAATAATGAAGAATGGGACCACGAGTTTCTGCGCCTTCTGCAGTTCGAGCCCGAGAAGCTCCTGGACATGACTCATGCCGATTTCGTGCGGCTGGGCGGCGCCGAAAGCGTCGAGCAGATCATGTGGCTGGCCATGCGCGGCGCCATGCCAGAAAAAATCCGCAGGCTGCATCTTAACTACTACCTGGCCACCACCACCGCCATGACCCTCGCACTCTACGAAGAAGGCGAAGAGCCGGCGGGGCAGGCCACCGCGGCTGCCGCTCAAACCTTCGACAACGTATCCGCGTAGGCACAACCATGAACCCACAACTCAAAGGCATCGAAGACATCGAAGGCACGTACGCATTCGATATCCGAACCAGCAATAAGGCCCTTAGGCTCAACCGCTTTTTCTGGAACATGATCCGCGCCGAATGGCGTGATCGCTACAAAGCCGACCCCGAAGCCCTTATGGAAGAAGCCGGCCTAAACGACACTGAGAAAGAGCTGGTGCGCAACGAAGACTGGCTCGGCCTTGTCCAATACGGCGCGTGCTTCTTTGTCGTCGAAAAATTTGCTCGTGTGGTGCGCAAGACCAACCTCGAGGTCTACGCCCTGATGCGCGGCGAAACCTTCGAAGAGTTCATGCAAACCCGGCGCGTGCCAGAGTCACGCTGAAGCCCGGGGCGCGCCCGCCTGCGCAAATAGAAATTCGCGCGCAGGCGGGCGGTTATTTTGCTATGGATTGCATGATGCGCCGCCGTTGAGGCTGCCCGGCGCTTTTTTTATTACGCCGGCAAAATCTGGTCCAGCGCCTTCTTCAGACGTTCGACGCTGCTGCCAACGTCGCGCAGTTTATCAAGGCCGAATAGGCCCAGACGAAAGGTCTTGAAGCCTTCAGGCTCGTCACATTGCAAAGGTACGCCGGCTGCGGCCTGGATGCCGGCCTGCGCAAACTTGCTGGTCGAATGAATGCCGTCATCGCTGGTGTAGCTCACTACCACGCCGGGCGCTTCGAAGCCAGGCGCGGCAACACTTTTGAAACCCTTCTCGCGCAGCAGCGCACGCACCCGCGTTCCCAGCTCGAACTGGGCCTTGCGCAGCGCTTCAAACCCAACCGACTCGGCTTCGACCATCGCATCGCGCAACACGGTAAGCGAATCGGTAGGCATGGTGGCATGGTAGCCGTGGCCGCCCTGTTCGTAGGCGCGCATGATGCCCAGCCATTTGCGAAGATCGCAGGCAAAGCTTGTGCTGGCGGTGTGCTCAATCTGTTCAAGCGCTTTGGCCGACAGCATGACCAAACCGCAACAAGCCGACCCGGTCCAGCCTTTTTGCGGCGCACTGATCAAAATGTCGACACCGGTGTCGCGCATGTCGACCCAGATGGTGCCCGAGGCGATGCAGTCGAGCACAAACAAGGCGCCGACCGAATGGGCGGCCTCGGAAACACGACGCAGGTAATCGTCGGGCAGCAAGATGCCCGAGGCCGTTTCGACGTGGGCGGCAAAGACCAGGTCAGGCTTGTCGCGCTTGATGGCCTCGACCACCTCGTCGATGGGCGGCGGGGCAAATGCAGCTTCGGGGCCAGCCTCTACAGGGCGGGCTTTCAACACGATTTCTTGCGAGGGAATGGAGCCGGCCTGAAAGATTTGCGTCCAGCGATAGCTGAACCAGCCATTGCGTATTACCAGGCAGCGCTTGTCGGTGGCAAACTGCCTGGCCACGGCTTCCATACCGAACGTTCCGCTGCCAGGCACAACAATGGCGGCATCAGCACCGTACACCGTCTTCAGCGTGCGGGAGATGTCGTTCATGACGTCCTGAAAAGCGGACGACATATGATTGAGAGCACGATCGGTATATACGACGGAGTATTCGAGAAGCCCGTCGGGGTCGACGTCGGGTAGCAGGCCAGACATAAGTCTCTCCAGAATGTTGGGGGCGTTAAGGCGCTTTCTTGGTTCGGATTACTTTATTACTTATTGCGTTGTTTTTGGGTTCTTCAGCTTGGCAAGGGGCGGCTGGCTAATTTACAGGTCGCCCCTTACCCTGGCATGGCGACACATCGAAGGTCTGAGATCGGGGGCCGGTCGCGATGCGCCGGACCGATTGTTCATTGTAGGGGCATGTGCCGGTAAACGGTACAGCGAGGCGACGGCAAGGCGGTTATTCGTCTTAACCTTTTCTTCTTCTATCCCTTTTTCAGCTGGTCTGCGAAGTTTTGCCAGACGAAATCATTCTCTGTGTCGTAGGCCATGCCTTGTGCCTCCATCGCGTCGACCAGCGCGTCCTGGGTTTGGGCTGTGGCTTGCGCCATCAAGGGAATGACGCCAACGTCTTGAAGGGTTTCCATTACCTCGCGCATTTCTGCGGCGCGGCGACGGCCGTGTTCGGCGACGCGGCTTATTAGATAATGGGGCAACTGGTCGGTCCACCCCATGCCGGGAAACGTTTCATTCAGCGAGGCCAGCACCGCGTCTTCGGCGCCATAGCGCCGCGCAGCTGTCATGCATTCCACAGTAAGCGCCTCAAGCCCCTTGATCATCACGCTGCGACACATCTTGATGGCAGATGCCACGCCCACCTGGGTGGACACTGCCTTGGTGCGCAGGCCCAACTTGTTAAGACTGTCGGAAAGGGCGCTTGCATGGCCGCCGCCCAGCAGCATGGGCACCTTCAGGCCATATGGCGGCACGGGCGCCATGACGGCCGACTCCACATAGAAACCGCCCGCGGCTTCAATGGCGTCATGGTCGGCATGCTTGGTGGCGGGCGACACAGAGTTGATGTCCAGGAAATACTGGCCGGCGCTCATGCATTTGGCCGCATCGACAGCGGCCTGGGCCGCCGAACTGGCCGTGACGGCCGAAATCAGAAGGTCAGCCCCCGACACAGCCGCTTCAAGGCCGGCATGAAGCATCACCCCGGCCTGCTGCGCCCGTGCTTCGAGCGACGGCCTTTGGTCCGGGTCGTGCACTTTGATATCGTAGGCGGCGACTTTAACGCCGGCTTCGGCCAAGCCTTGGCCGAGCAGAAAGCCCGCCTCGCCAAAGCCGATCAGGGCGATGGAATTCAATGTGGGTGCAAGTACGTCATTCATGATGTTCTCTGTGTAAGGCAAACGGGGGCTTTTCAAGGCCGCTTTCAACTTTCAAGGCAGCTATCTTTATTGGCGGAGCCATTCGGCCAGCACGGCCGTGACGGCGTCGGGCTGCTCCATGGTCGACATGTGGCCGCTATGTTCAATGGCCACCAAAGTTGCATGTGGCGCCGGGACCATGTCTCTAATTATCTCGTGGCGTTCGTAGGGGCTCCAGGCATCTTGGCGCCCGCAAATCAGATAAGTGGGGCAGGCCAGCGAACGCAATACCGGGCCCGCGTCGGGCCGGCCCAGCAATGCCTTTATCTGGGCATGAAATTGCTCTACGCTACGCCGCTCGATCATGGCCAGAATCTCGTCGAACACCGGGGTATTCAAGTGATCGGGATGAACCATGCCCGGCGCCCAACGCGTCTTGCCCATTTCTCGCATGCCATTACTGCGGGCGTAGTCAAGCAATTCCATTCGCCTGGCCTTTTCCTTCTCGCCCGCCGGGCCCGGCTCCAGCGCCTCGTAGCCGGTATCCAGCAGGGCCAGGCGGCGCACACGTTGCGGCGCTTGACGCATGACCTCAAGCGCAACGCGGCCACCCATGGAGTGGCCGGCCATTGAAAACGTGTCGTAAGGCGAGTCTTTCAGCACCTTTGCCGCCATGGCCGGCACGGAATCCAGATCGTGGTATTCGGCCACGAAAGATTCGGCCCGCGCAGCCAGCCCGTTTTGCTGATGCTTCCATACCGCCGCGTCGCACATCAGGCCCGGAAGAAAAAGAACCTGTTCGAGCGTCATGCGTCTTTCCGGTTGTTATTCCAGACACGGGCGGGAATATGAACTTGGCCGTCGAACAACCAGCGCGCCGTTCGTATCAGGGCGGCACTGGCGATGGTTATTGCATCCGCCTCGCGGATCAAATGCATTTGCGTGCTTAGCTCGCCGGTAGGATGCTCGATGCCGAGAACCGGGTTGTCTCCGGGCGGCACTTGCGCCAAGCCGTCACACACGCTGCCTGGCAAGACCGCTGCCGAAGCAGCGCTGACCGCCCCCAGCACGCCGATGGAAGCATGGCATCGATGGGGAATGAAGCTGCGTGTATTCAAGGCGCCACCCTCTCGTGGCGCGGACACCAGGCACATCTTGGGCACGGTTCGCTGCGCGACGTCGCCCAGGTTCATCATGGGCCCGGCCTTGAGGCGTATTGCCTCGACCCGCGCCTTGAGCTGTTCGTCGGCGTCGAGCTCGGCCCTGGTTTCATAGCCGGTGCGGCCGAAGTCTTGCGCACGCAGCACCACCGTGGGCATGCCATTGTCGATAAGCGTCGCCTCTACGCCGTCGATGACGTCGCGCACGTTACCCGTGGGCAGCAGGGCGCCGCAAGACGAACCCGCCGTATCCTTGAACTCGAGCGGAATGGCCGCCGCCGTGCCGGGCACGCCGTCGATGCGCTGGTCGCCGTCGTACTGCACATGGCCGTCAGGCGTGGCGACGGTGGCGATAGCCACCTGGCCCGTGTTGACCATGTGTATCGCAACGCGGGTGGTATCACCCTGGACATTGACCATGCCGCGCTCGATGGCAAACGGCCCCACACCGGCCAGCATGTTGCCGCAGTTCTGCCCATAATCCACCCGCGCTTCGTTGACAAGCACCTGGGCGAAAAGATAATCAACGTCGGCGCCCTTTCGGCTGGCCGGCGAAACAATGGCGACCTTGCTTGTGAGGGAGTCTGCGCCGCCGATGCCGTCGATCTGCCTTGAATCGGGCGAGCCCATTACCGACAGCAACACCTGATCGCGCAACGCGGGATCGGCCGGCAGATCGGACTCCAGGAAATACGCCCCTTTGGATGTGCCGCCGCGCATTTGCACGCAGGGAATACGGGTTTGCATCATCAACCTCGCAAATCTTGAAGCGAATCGACGTAACGCAGGCCCTTTTCTGCGAGCTTTTCGCGCATCTTGTAATAGTCGAGCCCTAAAATTCCCTTCGCCAGCGCCTCGCGCGTTTTCGCTTCTTTTTCAAGCCGGGCCTGAGACGCGCGCGCCACCTGGGCCACGTTGGCCACCGGCACAACAACCACGCCGTCGTCGTCGGCCACGATTACATCGCCGGGGTTGATGATCTGCTGGGCGCAAACCACGGGAACGTTCACCGAGCCCAGCGTTTCTTTCACCGTGCCTTGCGCCGACACCGCCCTGGACCACACGGGAAAACCCATTTTCTTGAGGTCTCTGACGTCGCGGCAGCCGGCGTCGATAATCAGGCCTCGAACGCCGCGAACCGCAAGCGAGGTGGCCAATAGCTCGCCGAAATAGCCGTCCAGGCATTCGGAGGTGGGCGCCACCACCAATACATCACCTTCGCGGCACTGCTCGACAGCCACGTGAAGCATCCAGTTGTCGGACGGCGCCACCAACACAGTAACAGCCGACCCGGCAATGGCCGCGCCCTCCCAAATGGGGCGCATATACGGCGCCAGCAAGCCAAGGCGGCTTTGCGCCTCGTGCACGGTGGCGACGCCCGCGGCCCTCAGGATTTCGATGTCGGCGGCATCGGCGCGGGGAATGTTTTGCACCACTACGCCGCGGATCATGACAGGTCTCCCACCACGGCGGGGGTAAGCCGCATATAGCCTTCGGCATATTCGATGTTGCGGCTGGCGGTAATGCCTATATTGCGCTTGGCTTGCACACCACGCTGCTGCGCGACGCGGGTGTAGTACGCCCAGAGATGTTCCTGGCCCGCCATGCACTCAATGGCCTGGCGCTTTATGTCCCACACATCGGTGATGTCCAGGAAGGTGTTGGGCACCCACTCGCACTGCTCGGTCTGGTGCGGTTCGAAAGCGTACACGGGCGGCGCGCCCACCACTTTCTGGCCGGGGTTGTGGCCTTCGGCCTGGGCGATGATACGAGCCTCTTGAGCCACGTGCATCGCCAGCGGATGGTCGAAGTTGTATGGATCTTTGACGGAATGGCTAAGCACAAAGGCGGGTTGCACGTCTCGGTACACGTCGACCAGGCGAAACAGCGCCTCGTCGCTTATGCGCATGGGATAGTCGCCCAGGTCGAAAAACTCGATCTCGGCGCCGAGCACGTCGGCGGCCTTCTGCGCCTCTTCGCGCCGTGCCTCTTTGACCTTTTCAAGGGTCATGTCGCTGCCCTTGCGCCATAGTTTGGCCGATTCGCCCCGCTCGCCGAACGACAGGCACACGACTTTCATGCGATAGCCCTGACGTACATGGCTGGCAATGGCTCCGGCCGAGCGCCAGACAAAATCGGCCGAGTGCGCGCTGATGACCAGGCCCGCGCGTAGGGTGGATGCGTTACTTGCGTTCATGGGGGTTCCTGTATGAATGAAATAAGCTGTTGAGACCCGATGCGTATCGGGAGCCATCTCCCATAGTGTGGCAAAGCCCGCCCCCTCCTACCAGTGACATTAGCCGTTCAGCTATGCGTATCGCTTATATATTCGTCCTCCACCAGCGACCGCATCTCTTCCATGAAAAGACGCAAACCCACGCCGGGGTCGGCGTCCTTGCGAAGAGCCAGCCCGATTTCGCGAGTCGTTTCCTTCACCTCGACCGGGATGACGTCCAGCAGTCCGGCCGCCATCCCGCGCAGCACCTGCCGGCGGGACAATAGGGCAAGCCTATCGCTGTCCTGCAGCAATGCCTGCACCACCACGGCACTGTTGGCTTCCAGCGGCCCCTCGGGCGCCGGCACGCCGTCGGCCGCGAAAGCGCGTTCGAACGCATCCCGCGCGGGCGTTCCGGTCAGAGGCGCTATCCATGACGCAGCGGCCAAATCGCGCAAGCCGCGCAGCGGCCGATGCAGCAATGGGTGACCGTGACGCGCCACCACCGACAAGGTGTCGGCGAAGAGAGGCATCTGGACGATGTGGGGCGATACCTGGGCGGTCCGCAGCGCGCCCACGATCACGTCGACGTCGGCATGCAGCAGTTGATTGAGCAGGGCGTCGTAAGTGCCATCGACGACAGTGACGTGCAGATCACCGTGGTTGGCCAACATGCGATCGACGGCGCGCGGCACCAGCACACCGGCCGAAAGCGGCAAAGATCCCACGACGATCCGGCCCCGCGTACGCCCGTGCACTTCGCTCAGGTCTTCGTCAGCTAGACGCAGCTCGTTCAATGCCAGCTTGGCGCGCCGCAAGACCGCCTCACCGCTTTCGGTCAGGCGCATGCCTCTTGTCAGGCGTTCGAACAAACTCGTGCCCAGCATGTATTCGACTTGGCGCAAGGCCTGGCTGATTGCGGGCTGGCTAACCTTCAGACGCCGGGCGGCGGCCGACTCGGAACGGGTTTCGCAGAACGCGATATATGCGGCCAGATGCCGGTAAGAACAGGCGCCGGCGAAGCGCCCCTTGAGCGCACGCGCGCTTGAGCTGGAGCTGGAAGCGGCTTCGTCCGACAGGCGCGAGGCTTCTGCCTCGGCCTGCTCGAGTTGCGTCAGCGCCCGGTCGGCCCGATGCGCAAGAATGCGGCCTTCGCGCGTGGGCAACATGCCGCGCGCGCCGCGTTCGAACACCGGAATGCCCAGTTGGGCTTCCAGTTGGCGAACCGCACGAGCGATGGCCGACTGCGACAGCGGCAGCAATGCCGCCGCCTGTGCCGTGCTGCCTGCGCGGCACACCGCCAGCACCGAGCGTAATCGCTTCAAGTGCTGTGCCAATGAGCCGGTTCCAGGCTTGTCTCGCTTTTCGTCAGCCGCCAAAATACGCTCTTATGGAAATCGAGAGGGATGCCGGCATTGTACCGACGGAACGGGCGGCCCTGACATCAAAAGCCTAAGGTGCTCAAGCGTGCAGCCAAAGGTGTCCGCCATATGGTGGAGCCGAGTCAGATAGTGCTTGGCCAAATTGACCCGGGCCGTGGACAATGCCACGCTTCTGAGCTACATTAAAATATCGATTTTTCATATAAACTCGATATAAGCAGATAATTTAGTATCGCTAATAAAATATCGACCGCTCGCGCAAAGGATAACCAAATGCCCAAGATTATTGTCCATAGCAACGCCGCACCCACTACCGGGTTTACCGACAAGAACACGCCCTCACCCCTGGCTCAAGCCATCCGCGCAGGCGATTTTCTCTATGTATCCGGTCAGGGGCCGCTCGACCCATCCACCAAAGAAGTGGTGTCCGACGACATCCGCGAACAAGCCAAACAAGTGCTTGGCAACGTGGCCGCGGTGCTCGAAGCCGGTGGCGCCACCATTGCCAACGTGGTGAACATGCGCGTCTGCCTGCGCAACGTCTCTGATTTCCCCGCCTTCAACGAAGTCTTTCGCGAGTTCATGCAAGGAGAGAAAACCACGCGCACGTGCACGGGTGGTACACCGCATAGGCAGGGTGTGCTGGTGGAAGTGGACTGCGTCGCCTATCTGGGCTGACACTGCACACAACAAGGAGGCGCCATGTACAAAATGCCCATCGTTTCACTTCCGGGCGAAGGCAATATGCTCGACGAAACAGGACGCTATGTCAGCGTCCTGTGGCAAGAGCCCGAATCACTGGTCTTCGTTGCGCGCGGCCGTCCCTACCGCAGCGAGTTCCACGTCAACCCCACCGACGAAGTCATGTACATGATCAAGGGGCAGATGAACCTTCATTACCGCACGCCCGAAGGCAAAGAGGAAATCGCCGTGCTTCCCGAAGGTTCCGTCATCTACACGCCCGCCGGCATACCGCATTCACCCCGCTTCCCGCCCGACGCCCATCTGTTGGTGCTCGAGCGCAAGCGCCGCGAAGGCGAGGTGGATCGCTTTCAATGGTATTGCCCAGAGTGCGACGCGTTTTTGCACGAAGAAGAATTCACCGTCAGCGACTATGCGGTTGACCCCGTGGGCAAAGCCTACAAGCGCTTCTACGACTCCCTGGAACACCGCACGTGCAATGAATGCGGCCACGTCATGCCCAACGCCCTGGCCGAATCCGAGAAAAAAGACCAATAAGGCGCGGCTCGGCGAATAAGCGTATGGGCTAATGGGCGTGCGGCGCGCTGGGCGGTTTCGCCGCGACGTTCTAAGCGCAATTGCAAACTCCGCAGGGCTCAGGGCTCAGGCGACGTACACACGAGCCGGGCCGTCGCGCATTTCGCCAATGACAACAGCCTGGCCGAAGCCCTCGGAATGGAAAATATCCAGCACCTGACGCACCGCCTCGGCGCGGCATGAAACCAGCAGGCCGCCGGAGGTTTGGGGATCGGTCAGCAAGGCACGATCAGCCTCGTCCAGACCCGGGGCAAGTTCAATACCCTCGCCATAAGCTTCCCAGTTGCGGCCCGAAGCGCCGGTGACCACCCCCTGCCGGGCAAGTTCCTGCACGCCGGGCAGCCAGGGCAGATCGGCCAGGCGCAGATGCGCCGCCACGCCCGAACCGCGAGCGATTTCCAGCGTATGCCCCAGCAGGCCGAAGCCGGTGACGTCGGTAAGCGCGTGCACGCCATCGAGCGCCGCCAGCGCGATACCGGGACGATTCAATTGAGTCGTGGCATCGATCATGGCCCGATAGCCATCCTCGGACAGCAAATTCTTCTTGAGCGCGGCTGATAACACTCCAACCCCCAACGGCTTGCCCAGGATCAGCACATCGCCCGCCTGCGCGTCGGCGTTGCGCTTGATGCGATTGGGGTGCACGAGCCCCATGGCGGCCAGGCCGTAAATGGGCTCGACTGAATCAATGGAATGCCCGCCGGCGATGGGCACGCCCGCCGCGCTGCACGCCGCGGCGCCGCCTTCGAGTATGGCTGCAATATCGGCCTTGGGCAGCACATTGATCGGCATGCCGACAATGGCCAGCGCCATGATGGGCGTACCGCCCATGGCGTATACGTCGGACAACGCGTTAGTGGCCGCAATACGGCCGAAATCGTACGGGTCGTCGACGATGGGCATGAAGAAATCGGTGGTGGCGATCAGCGCCTGCTCGTCGTTGAGCTTGTACACCGCCGCATCGTCCGAGCTTTCATTGCCCACCAGCAGGTTTGAATACGCCTGCACGCCGGGCATGCCCGCAAGCAGCTCCGACAGTACTCCAGGCGCAATCTTGCAGCCACAGCCGCCGCCGTGCGACAGCGAAGTAAGGCGAGGAGGAGACTGGAGGATGGGGGAACCGGACATGAAACGTCTCCGACAAAGCCTGCGGCAAAGCCTTCATCTGCACAAAGAAGCCGCGGCAAAAAGAATGATTCAAAGCTTTATCTTTATCGTACTTGATTTCAGGCCTTTCGAACGAAGGCTCCAACCTGGCTTTTCGGGCAACGACCGCCCGCACCCTAGAAACGAAGGCTTACGCCAGCCACGAACCTGGTCTCGTGCCTGGGCTCGCCGTCCTGCCGCGCGTAGTCGGCGGTTTTGCCGAACTTGCCCTGCCACTCCACGCCTATATAAGGCGCAAACCCACGGTCACTTCCGACAAACCTGAGCCGATGCCCCATTTTTCGTCATTCCTGCTGTAGAAATCCATCTCTATGCGGGGCCGCAAATACATGCGCCGGGCAAGGGAAACCTCGGATGCCATGTCCAGTTCGACCGCCGCCCGGCCTGAAGACCCGACATGAGCGGCAAGATCGATGTCGAGCCAGCCGGACGCGAACCCCTCCGCTCCCAGCACCAGCCACTGCCTTTGCGCAATGCCCCGCCCATGGTCCAACCGGACGCCCAACTGGGTATCCCAGGATGTCGCAACCGAATGGCCCCATAGAAATTGGCTCTTGGCTTCGCGCAATTCGCCGTTCGTCGCCACACCCTCGGCCTTCAGCACGAGCTGGTTCTTGGCGCCGCCCAGCGACGCTTGCCCATCGTACGCCACCCATTCGCCTGCACGCGCCCGCACGTATTCCAACTTGTCGAACTGCATGGAGAAGAAGCCATCGTCTTCCTCCTGGCCGGACGTTTGGCCAGGCGCGGCAAACGGCATCGCCCCCATCACCACGGCCATCAATAATTTTTTTTGTACTTGCATGAACGACAGCGGGCTCAACAAGGGTTAGTCGATGTGAACATACAAACGGGGCAGCCGGCGTTCCATGACCAGCGAACGATACCGGACAAATATAAAGCGAAAGAGATGGCGGAAAGCAGCAGGAGTCGAACCTACCTGGGAACGTCTGACGCCCCCAACTGGGTTTGAAGCCCAGCCGTGCCACCGGACACGAATGCCTTCCGTAAGGACTTTCCGTAAAGACCTTCCATAAGGAAGCCCTATGATAGCCGCTGCCAGAACGTCGCGCTATCGCCACGCGGCACGTGCCTGTCGCGCAAGCGCCGTGTGTAGCCGGCGCGATCGAAGAACTCAAGTATTTGTATGGCCCGCTTGCGCCCAAGGCCTGTGGCATCGCGAAACTCCGCCGCGGTGACCCCCTCTTTGCCGCCCAGGCTGTCCACCAGCTCGGCCAGGCGAGCAACCTGGTCCCGGTGATAAAACAGATCGCGAACCACCTGGTACAGATGGCCGCCGCGGACCACCTTGCGCAGCAATTGCCGCACAAGGTCTTCGGGCTGATCGAATCGGGCCGCAAGGTCTCGAACCCAGGGTGGATCAAAGGCCCCCTCGTGAATGGCCGGAAGCAGGCGCTGGGCCAACTGAGACTCGCCTTCCGTCAGCGCGACCTCGTGTCCAGGCTTGTGCAGCCAAGGCCCATTGCGCACCAGTCGCTTGTCGGCCACCAGTTCGTCGCGCAATGCCGGCCACAGCGCCTCGGGCAGGGTCGGCAAGGCCACCCGCCGCAGGCGGGCGGCATCGAGGCCGGGCTCGTCGGGCCAGCGTTCGTGGAAATTTTCCAGAGCCTGCTCAACCATCCGGGCTAACGCGTCCCAGTGATCTTTCAGGATCAAAGTACGTATCGCACCCTCGCCGCGCGCTTGTACCCACAAGGCGCCGTCCGGCAGCTCACTGTCTTGCGGACTACGCCCCACCAGGCGCATCAGGCGAAGCTCATCAAGCCCGTAGGGGGCTTCTTTAAGCACGTGGCCCAGGCCTGAGCCATGTTTCAGTTCGGCCACCGCCTGCAGCCAAGCCAATCGTTGTTCGCTGCGACGTTTCCGATCAGGCGCATTGGCATCCAGCACCATCCCGCCGCCCACGGTGCGGCTGGCCTGGGCATTGCGCACGATGAAGCGGTCGCCGGGCATGGAACACACGGGCTCGTCGAATACCAACTGCACCCAGCCGGTCTGGCCGCTGGGCAAGGGATCGGGCGATAGCGGCACAGCATGGGCGACGTAGCGGGCAGCGCCCAGGTGCACGTGTAAAGACGTCCAGGCTCGCATCGGCGCCTCGGCGGAGTCAAGCAGCGTCAGTTGCACATCGACGTTGCGCGCAGGCGTGAAACAGCGCTCGTCTGCAATCCAGTCTCCGCGCTGGGCGGCATCGCGCTCGACGCCGCCCAGGTTCAAGGCGCAGCGCTGGCCGGCCCGACCTTGGCGCGCTGCTTGATTCTGGGCGTGGATACTGCGCACCCTGACAGCCCGCCCCGCCGGCATCAGCCGCAACGATGTCGTCTCGTCATCCAGGTTGAGAACGCCGCCATGCACTGTGCCGGTTACGACAGTTCCATGGCCTGGCAGGGAGAACACCCTGTCTATGGCCAGCCGAAACAGGCCATCGGAGCGGCGCGCGGCCATGGCTTGGGCCGCTTCGTGCAGATGCAAGCGCAATGCGGCAATGCCTGGCATGTCGAGCGACGAACCTCTGCCGCTCAAGCCGCCGGCATCGTGCCCGTCTGCGCCCTTATCGCGGAAATGGTCACTTTCCGAGCCGTCATGCGCAGGTTGGTCTGCCTCAGGCAAGACAGCGGCGGCATTGGTCTCGAACACCGGCATGCCTTCAAGAAACGTTCCCTCGGCAAGCACCGCCAATTGAGCATGCACTTCTTGCAGGCGAGCCGGCTCAACGCGGTCGATCTTGGTAAGTGCCACGGCGCCTTGCGACACCCCAAGCAGGCTCAAAATGGCGAGATGCTCGCGAGTTTGAGGCATGACGCCATCGTCAGCCGCCACCACGAGCAAGCCGAAATCTATGCCGGTCGCACCGGCGGCCATAGTGTGTATCAGCTTTTCATGGCCGGGCACGTCGATGAAGCCCAATATGTCGCCATTTTCCAATGGCGTGTAGGCATAGCCCAGCTCAATGGAAATCCCGCGTTTTTTCTCTTCTTTCAAGCGATCGGTTTCTACCCCGGTCAGCGCCCGCACCAGGGTGGTCTTGCCATGGTCGATGTGCCCCGCCGTACCGACAATCATGGAGCCAGGCGCTTCAGTTGCGCAACGAACTCAGCCTCATCGGCGGCTTCGAGGCAGCGCAGATCGAGCCACAAAGCGTCTTGAGCCACCCGACCAATGACGGGACGAGCCAGCTCGCGCAGGCGCCGCTCAAGGTTTTGCAATGCCCGCCCCGGCCGCCCAGGGCCGGCATGGCGTATTGCCAAGCCATAACTGGGCAACTGGTCGATTGGCAGCGCACCGCTGCCAATCTGGCTGAAAACGGGTTCGGCCCGCACCGCATAGCCGGCGCCCAACGCACGTTGCAGCAAAGGTTCCAGCCGCTGCGCCTGAACCTGCATATCGGCCATGGGCCGAGTAAGCAGGCGCAAGGTAGTCAAGCGCTCGGCAAGACGTTCCGGCGAACGGTAAAGGGCCAGCACAGGCTCCAGAGCGGCAAGCGTAAGCTTACCGACCCGCAATGCACGCTTGAGGGGGTTTTTCTTGATCTTCTTGATAAGATCGGCACGGCCCACCAGCAAGCCCGCCTGGGGCCCGCCCAGCAGCTTGTCTCCGCTGAAAGTGACTATGTCGGCGCCCGCCTCGACGGTGTCGCGCACAGTAGCTTCTTTGGGCAAGCCCCATTGGGTCAGATCAAGCAAGGTGCCACTGCCCAGATCGACTGCCGTGGGAAGCCCCTGGCGACGGGCCACCGCGGCCACCTCAGCCACCTCGACGCTTTTGGTAAAGCCGGTAACCTCGTAGTTGCTGCAGTGCACCTTCATGAGCATGGCGGTGCGCGGGCCGATGGCCTGCTCGTAGTCGGCCAGATGAGTGCGATTGGTGGTACCCACCTCGATCAGCTTGGCGCCGGCGCGTTGCATGATATCGGGTATGCGGAAGGCCCCGCCGATTTCGACCAGCTCGCCACGCGACACGACCACTTCGCGCCGATTAGCCAGTGCATTGAGCATCAACAACACGGCGGCGGCATTGTTATTGACCACGGTGGCGGCTTCGGCCCCTGTCAACTCGCACAGCAGGTCGTCGACCAGGTCGTCACGGTCGCCGCGCTTTCCCGTCGACAGATCGAACTCAAGGTTGGCGGGCGACTTCAACGCCCGTAAAACCGACTCAATAGCCTCGTCGGGCAGCAGCGCCCGGCCCAGGTTGGTATGAAGCACGGTGCCTGTGAGATTGAAAACAGCGCGCAGCCGGGGCTGATCGGCCGCTGCCAACCGCTTATGCGCCAGGCCAAGCAAGGCTTCTTCCTGCACCGCCTCGGCGGCAAGCTCACCCTTCAGAGCTTGCTGCCGTACATCAGACAGCAGGTCGCGCAAGATGCCCAGCACGCGGCTGCGGCCATATTCAGCAAGCAGCGCGGACGCCGGGACGGCGGCAAGCAGCCGTTCGACCGAGGGGATATCGGACGCGCGCGCCGGTGCGGCTTGTGGCGTAACCGCCATGCTTCAGGGCTCTGTGCCCTGCCAAAGCAGGGGATTGCCACTGGTTCGCGAATAGCCCTCTTCACCCATCAACACGTCAAGCGTCAGGCTGGCCAGGTCGTCGGCTACCGGATCGACATGGAAATCTTTTTCTTGATAGAAGATTTTGCGATAGCTGTGGCATTCATCGCAGGATTCGGCCTTGATGGCTTCGGGGCCGTCTTCGATCGTATGGTAGGCGATCGACTTGGTGGCTTCGCAATGCGAGCAGGTTACGCGTACTAGATGCCATTCAATCGAACACAACGAACAGCACAAATAACGACAGCCGTCGGCCTGGCCGCCCACGTGGACCACACTGGAGACGGGCAAGCTGCCGCACATGGGACATACGCCAAATGGGTTTACAACCGGCAGGTTACCGATATCGAAATCGATGGCAAGGCTGGTCCAGTAGACCTGCAACGCGGCCATGATGAAAGGGGCCGTGGCGCTGTCAATGTCAGCATCGCGCTCGGCCAGAATGGCGTCCGCCTGCGCCTCAATGGCATCGGGGTCTGCCGACATCTTGTCTTGCAGGGCCGCGATGACCGCCTTGGCCGGCTCGGGCACGTCGGCCAAGGCCGCCATATGCTCAAGCAGGGCGGATAAAATCTGCCGCCACTGCGGGTCGCGGTTCCAGCCGATGGCTTGCAAGGGGGGCATGCCATGCGATTGGGCCAGCGAAATCTGCTGTTCGCTTGCCGAGGGCACCGAACAGTTCTGAAGGGCCTGATGCTGGCCATCGACCAGGTGAGCCATCAGCGACAAATAACCGGCGGCCGGGTGATCTGTAGCCAACTGCCTGAAACGGGCCGCACGATCGGCAAAAACAGACGCCCGCACCGGTTCGCGAAACCGGGGAATTCGCGTGTGATCCAGCGATTCAATTTCGCCACGCTCGAGAATTCGCTGCAAAGCACTCTCCTGAAAAATATGGCTGCCCGGCACGGACACCGGGCAGCCATTACAGTCTACGATGCCCAGAAGGGGCAAGGATGAAAGACCCTACTTGCGAGTTGGAAGACCCCGCAGCTGGCGGAACCAGGCACGATGATGCTTCCAGGCCCAACCCGGTGTAACGGTGCCGCGGGTCATGGAGCGCATGGAGCCCTTGACCCAGAAGCCCGCATAGATGTGCACAATGATGGCGCAAATTATTAAAAATGCAAAGATGGCATGCAACACCGAGGCCAATTGAATCAGCCACAAGCTGAAGTAGATGTCGAAGAACTCGCGCCACATGACTATGCCGGTTAGCAGCAGGCCGATCATAAGCAGGATAAGCGCAAAATACAGCACTTTTTGCCCCGCGTTGTAGCGGCCCACGTCAGGCACCCTTTCTTCGCGCTTGTTCATGACATCGTCGAACTGCCTGAGCCACTGGCGATCGTTCTTGTCCATCTTGTTGTGCCGGAACATCCGCGCAGCAAGAACGAAGAACAACAGGAACATGAACACGCCGATCCAGGGATGCAATATGCGCGTCCAGGTGCCACCGCCAAACAGATTGGTCAGCCAATAGAAGGCGGGATGAAACAGCGCCAGCCCGGACAGCGCCAATAGAATGAACGCAATGGCGACGATCCAGTGATTAGCCCTTTCACCCGGCGAATAGCGCTCGATGAGCCGGGATTTCTTGACGTCATTCATGAGTAGCCTCCTGCGATTGGCGTTGGCTTTCTTCCTCTGCCCGGCGCTCGTCCTCTTCGTCGACCTCGTTGGGGCCGACTCGGATATAGTGGAAGAAGCCGGCCAGCGCTGTCAGGGCCATGGCGGCGACCCCCAGCGGCTTGGCTATTCCCTTCCAGAGCGACACCATCGGACTGATGGTGGGGTCTTTGGGCAAATCGCTGTACAAAGCGGGCTGGTCGGCGTGGTGCAACACGTACATGACGTGGGTGCCTCCGACCCCGGCCGGATCGTACAAGCCGGCATTATCGAAGCCCCGCGACTGTAGGTCGACGATGCGGTCGTCGGCGTGCTTGATCATGTCTTCTTTGGTGCCGAACACAATGGCGCCGGTAGGACAGGTTTTGACGCACGCGGGCTCTTGGCCCACCGCCACGCGGTCGGAGCATAAGGTGCACTTGTACACCTTGTTGTCCTTCTTGGAAATGCGCGGGATGTCGAACGGGCACCCGGTAATGCAGTACCCGCAGCCAATACAGTTCTCTTGGTGGAAGTCGACGATGCCGTTGTTGTACTGGACGATGGCGCCCGGAGCCGGACAAGCTTTGAGGCAGCCCGGGTCTTCGCAGTGCATGCAGCCGTCTTTGCGGATCAGCCACTCTAAGTCGCCGGCGTCGTTCTCGTACTCGGAGAAACGCATCAGCGTCCAGGAGTTCTCGGTAAGGTCGGCGGGGTTGTCGTACACCCCAACGTTGGTACCGATTTCGTCCCGGACATCGTTCCATTCCATGCAGGCAACCTGGCAAGCCTTGCAGCCTATGCACTTTGTGGTGTCGATGAGCTTGGCCACCCCGCCGCCAACGATCGCGTCGCGCTCGCTGGGCATGGGGGTGGTGGTGGCGGAGCGCCTCTTGATATCCAATGATTGCAATGCCATGGCTTACTCCTAAACTTTCTCGACGTTAACCAGGAAGGACTTGAACTCGGGCGTTTGCGAGTTGCCGTCCCCCACCGGTGGCGTCAATATGTTGGCCAGGAAGCCCGGCTTGGCAAGACCGACGAAGCCCCAGTGGAGCGGAATTCCCACCTGGTGCACGGTTTTGCCATCGACCTGCAGCGCCTTGATGCGCTTGGTAACCACTGCCACCGCCTTGATGAACCCCCGATTGGAGGACACCCTTATGCGCTCGCCGTTGGCAATGCCAAGCTCTTGAGCCAGCGCGTCGCCGATTTCGACGAATTGCTCGGGCTGCATGATGGCATTGAGTTCGACGTGCTTGGTCCAGTAGTGGAAGTGCTCGGTCAGGCGATAGGTAGTGCCCACATACGGGAATTTATCCACCTTGCCCATCGACGCCAGGTCGTCCTCGAAAACACGAGCCGCCGGGTTGCTGACGGCGCGCGTCTCGTCGGGATAGACCGGGTTGTAGCCCAGCGGGTTCTCGAACGGCTCGTAGTGAGTGGGGAATGGACCTTCGGCCATGCCCTTGCGAGCGAAGAATCGCGCCACACCTTCGGGGTTCATGATGAAAGGCCCCATGCCGTCGAGGGGATTTTCATCCACTTTGAAGTCGGGGACGTCGGCGCCGACCCATGCCTTGCCATTCCAGTTGATGACACTGCGGCGTGGGTTGAACGGCTTGCCTTCCAGGTCGCAAGATGCGCGGTTGTACATGATGCGCCGGTTGGCAGGCCACGACCATGCCCAGTTCAACGTTTGACCGATACCCGTTGGGTCGCTGTTGTCGCGACGGGCCATAAGGTTGCCGGCCGGCGACCAACAGCCCGCATACAACCAACAGCCGCTGATGGTGGAGCCATCGTCGCGCAGCTCGCCGAAGCCGGCCAACTGTTCGCCCGCCTTGCGTGTGACGCGAGTCGGGTCGTTGGGATCGACCAGATCGGCCAGTGCACGGCCGCTGTACTCTTTAGCCAGTTCTTCGGCCGTGGGGTTGTCCGGGTTGGAGTATGGCCACCACAAGTTGACAATGGGATCGGCAAAGGCCCCGCCGTCTTTTTCGTACTTGGCCTGGATGCGCCTGAACAGCGACGCCATGATCTCGATGTCGCTCTTGCCTTCGCCGGGCGGGTTGGCGCCCTTCCAGTGCCATTGCAGCCAGCGCCCCGAGTTGACCAGCGCGCCTTCCTCTTCGGCAAAACAGGTGGTCGGAAGGCGGAAGACTTCGGTCTGGATGGAAGCCGTATCGACGTCGTTGTATTCGCCGACGTTGCGCCAGAACTCGGACGTTTCTGTGACCAGAGGGTCCATGATCACCAGGAACTTGAGCTTGGCGAAGGCTTCGTCAAGCTTGGCCTTGTACGGCGCCGCGGCCAAGGGGTTGAAGCCCTGACAGATGTAGCCGTTCATCTTGCCCTGATGCATCAGTTCGTACACCTGCATCATGTCGTACGGCTTGTCCATCTTGGGCAGGTAGTCGTAAGCCCAATTGTTGTCCGGGCGCGCGGCGTCGCCAAACCAGGCCTTCATGAGGCTGACATGGAACTTGCTGTAATTGCGCCAATAGCTGAGCTGGTTGGGGCGCAAGGGCAATTGCGTGCGGCTGGCGATATAGGCGTCGTAATCCTGCTCGGCATCGTTGGGCAGGGTGAGATAGCCCGGCAACAGGTTGGACATCAGGCCGATATCGGTAAGGCCCTGGATGTTCGAGTGGCCGCGCAGGGCGTTCATGCCGCCGCCGGCAACACCGATATTGCCCAGCAGCAACTGCACCATGGCGCCCGTACGGATTATCTGCGAGCCGATGGAGTGTTGAGTCCAGCCCAGCGCGTACATGATGGTGCCGGCGCGATCGGGCGTGGCCGTGGAGGCCAGCATCTCGCACACCTTCAGGAACTTGTCTTCCGGCGTGCCGCACACGCGCGCCACCATCTCGGGCGTATAGCGCGAGTAGTGCTCCTTCATCAGTTGATACACCGTGCGCGGGTGCTGCAGCGTGGGGTCGACACGGGCATAGCCGTTTTCGTCGAGCTCGTAATCCCACGACGCCTTGTCGTAGACGCGCTTTTCTTCGTTGTAGCCTGAATACAGGCCCTCTTCGAAGGTATAGTCTTCGCGCACGATAAACGGCAAGTCGGTGTAGTTGCGCACGTATTCGTGCTGGATTTTGTCGTTTTCGAGCAGGTAGCGGATGACACCGCCCAGGAAGACGATGTCGGTACCGGTGCGGATAGGCGCGTAATAGTCAGCCACAGACGCCGACCGCGTAAAGCGCGGATCAACGACAATGAGCTTGGCTTTGTTATGAGCCTTTGCTTCAGTTACCCACTTGAATCCACAGGGGTGCGCCTCGGCGGCGTTTCCGCCCATGATGAGCACAATATCGGCGTTCTTGATGTCGACCCAATGGTTCGTCATCGCTCCACGGCCAAACGTCGGGGCAAGACCTGCCACCGTCGGACCATGTCAGACACGAGCTTGGTTGTCGAATCCAAGTGCGCCAAGGCTGCGGACAACCTTGTGCGTTACATAAGCAACTTCGTTGGAGCTTGCCGATGCGGCCAGCATGCCGGTGGTAAGCCAGCGATTGACCAGCTGGCCGTTTTCATTTCGCTCGATGAAGTTGGCGTCGCGGTCTTCTTTCATGAGCGTGGCGATGCGTTCGAGCGCGTCGTCCCATGAAATACGCTGCCACTTATCGGAACCTGGAGCGCGGTATTCGGGATACTTGAGGCGGTTCGGGCTGTTGATGAAATCAAGCAGACCCGCACCCTTGGGACAGAGCGTGCCCCGGTTCACGGGGTGGTCGGAGTCTCCCTCGATGTGCATGATGCGGGCGGTGGCATTCTTGCCGCCGTCGCCCAGACCATACATAAGCACCCCACATGCCACTGAACAGTAAGGACAGGTGCTGCGCGTTTCTGTCATGCGCGCAAGCTTGTATTGGCGAACTTCCCCCAGTGCCGGACTGGGGGCGGCCCCCAGCAAGGTCAGGCTGGAGCCCGCCAATGTTGCTCCTGTCACCTTGAAGAATTGCCGTCGACTCATGTTGACCATGACGCTCTCCAGATGAATAAACAACTGATTTTTGTTGTATCGGTTCGGAATAACCCTGATCTTTGTCGGGTATAGGTCGAGTATAGGACTCACTTTTAAAAAAAGCCAAGGAATAAGCGGGAATTCAGCCTAAATCGTTGTTGAGACTTATTAGCATTACTCTTTGCCTGGCCCTATCCAAGCGGGATTCCGGACGACATCCGTCTTCGTTCAACGTGGCTCATGTCCAATTATTTCAATGTATGCGCTATATTCATGGGAATATAGCTAATGCGCCTGCGGCCCCCACCAAAGCCATCCCGCGCCAACCGGTGATGGTCAAACCATTCCATTTCGCTTTATGCTGAATGCAAGGATGCCTATACTGAAAAATCCAGGCTCCATCGCCATGCCGCCGCCATAAAAATAAAAGACCCGATCAAGGAGAATGCCATGTTCAAATATGGACACCCCCTCAACTTCAAGCGCTGGCTCGAGGACAACGATCATCTGCTCAAGCCGCCGGTCGGCAACCAGCAGATATGGGAAGACGCCGATTTTATTGTCACCGTGGTGGGCGGCCCCAACCATCGCACCGACTTTCACGACGATCCGCTTGAAGAGTTTTTCTATCAGTTCAAGGGCAACGCCTATCTGAACATCATGAACGATGGCAAGCGCGAGCGCATCGAGCTGCGCGAAGGCGACATGTATCTGATGGCGCCGCACGTAAGACACTCGCCGCAACGCCCCGAGCCGGACAGCCGCTGCCTGGTCATCGAGCGCCAGCGCCCCGAAAAGCTGCTGGACGGCTTCGAATGGTATTGCCTTGAATGCAACCATCTGGTGCATAGGGTCGAGGTTCAGCTCAAAAGCATCGTGGCCGACCTTCCCCCGCTGTTCGAAAACTTCTATGAAAACCCCGACCTCAGGGTTTGTCCAAATTGCAAAGCGGTGCACCCTGGCCGCCACGCCCATGGACCGGCCTAGCTTCACTCGCCCGCACAATCCCCTTTTCCCTTTTCCGCTTACTCTTGTATCCTGACGTTACTGGACACCTACATTAACCAAACAAAGGAAGAGACATGACACACATTAAGAAACTGGTCCTTGCTTCCGCCATTGCCCTGGGCTTTGCGGGCGGGGCGGCACAGGCCGAGGTCAAGATCGGCCTTATCACCACCTTGTCTGGCGGCGGCGCTGCGCTGGGCCACGACCAGCGCGACGGCTTCATGCTGGCCGTCGAGCAAAACGGCGGCAAACTGGGCGGACAAGACGTCAACGTCATCATTGAAGATGATCAGCTCAAACCCGAGTTGGGCGTACAGATTGCACGCAAGCTGGTCAACAACGACAAGGTCGATTTTGTCACCGGCATCATTTTTTCCAACGTCATGATGGCGGCGCGCACTCCCATCCTCGATTCCAAAACATTCCTGATCGGCTCCAACGCGGGCCCCTCGCCCATGTCGGGCGCCGAATGCTCGCCGTATTTCTTCTCCACCTCGTGGAACAACGACCAATTGCATGAAGGCGGTGGCCAGATCGCTACCAACGAGGGCTACAAAAAAATGTACATCATGGCGCCCAACTACCAGGCCGGCAAAGACGCGCTGGAGGGATTCAAGCGTTTCTATGATGGCGAGGTGATCGACGAGGTCTATACCCAAATTGGCCAAATGGACTATTCCGTCGAAATCGCCCAGCTGCAACAGGCCAACCCCGACGCAGTCTATGTGTTTTATCCCGGCGGAATGGGCGTCAACTTTGTGAAGCAGTACCGCCAGGCGGGCTTGCTGGGCAAGGTGCCGCTAATTTCCGCCAGCACGGTCGACGGCTCCACTTTGCCCGCGCTTCAGGATATCGCCCTCGGGGTCATCACGCATGCGCCTTATGCGCCCAACCTCGACAACGCGCAGAACAAGCAGTTCGTGGAAGCCTTCGAGAAAAAATACAACCGCTCGCCCTCGCTGTATGCGGCCCAATCGTATGATGCCGCCAACCTTATCGCTTCGGCCATTAAAAAGCTCGACGGCAACCTGCAAGACAAAGACGCTGTGCGCAAGGCTCTGGAAGCTGCCGACTTCGACTCCGTGCGTGGCGATTTTTCATACAACAACAACCATTTCCCCATTACCGACTGGTATCGTGTCGAAGTCGTCAAAGGCGATGATGGCAAGGTTGAACTGGCTGCCACGGGCGTCGTCTTCGACGACCACAAAGACGCCTACTACCAGCAGTGCAAAATGTAGTTCGCAACTCTCAATAACCTGAGAAGCCCTGGTTCGGGCAACTCGTGAAAAAACCGGCTCTCTGCCCCAGGCTTGGAGCCGGTTTTCATTCAGGGGCGTGTCAGGCCGGCCCCCCATATTTGTGCGAGACTTTCCCTCTCTATATACTTTTGGCTCCCCTGGCATGGCTGGGTAACCTCGTACAAGCTAGGCAATACACAGAAGGACGCAGCGCTTTTCATGAACACCAAGAACATACCCAGCAGCGATCGTTCTTATTTGTGGGTATGCATAGCGATGTGTGTCGGCGTCATGGGCACGGCACTGGCCAGTCCGCTGTACCCGCTGTATCAAGAAGCCTGGAGCCTTGACCCCAGCCAGATCGCCCAACTGTACGTGGCCTACATGGTTGCCGCCCTGGCCACGCTGCTGTTCCTGGGCCGCCTATCCGACCGCTACGGTTTTTTGCCTGTCCTGCGCACCGGCATCATCCTGGTCACAGTGGGCATTACGGTTTCGGCCTTGGCATGGGACGCGCTTAGCTTTACCTTCAGCCGCATCCTCATCGGCCTGGCCTCGGGAATGATCGTTCCTTCGGCGTCGTTAGGGTTGACGCAGCTTAGCAAGGGCAGCAACAGCCAACGAGCCGCTGCGGCGATCAGCCTTACCCTGGCTTTTGGCTTCGGGCTTGGCCCGGTGGTGGGCGGGCTGATTGCCCAGTGGACACCTTATCCGCTCATTAGCTCTTACATACCCTCCATCGTATTGGGAATCCTGGCCACATATGCCTTGTTCCGCCTCAACATCCACAGCAAGCCGGTCACTTCCACGGCCCAGGGTTGGCGCCGGTGGCTGCCCGCGCTAGCCCTGCCGGCACGGCCGCTGATCCGACCCTACCTGATCGGCAGCTTGGCCGCCTTCAGCGCCTTCGGCATGTTCAGCCTGTACGCCTCTCTGGCGCCCAGCTTCATGGACCGCATGGTGCCCTGGCACGGGCCGGCGGTTAGCGGGCTATCGATCGGGATCATCCTGTTCCTGTCGGCCGCCTTTCAGTTCGTGGCCCGGCCATGGGCCACAAAACGGGTGGTCATCTGGGGCTTGTTGTCGCTGTTGCTGGCCAACATTTTGCTCTCGCTCAATACCACCACTACGTCCCCGCTATTGTTTATCTCCAGCGTGTTGACCACCGCACTTGGCCATGGGCTTTGCAATTTGGGGGGAATCAGCGTGGTCAACAAAGTGGCGCCCCCGCATCAGCGCTCGGTGCTGCTTTCCACCTACATGATGATCGCCTACCTGGGCAGCATCCTGCCGGTGCTGGGCATGGGTTGGCTGGCCGACCACATTGGGCTGACCCAGGCTTTGCTGGCCTTCTGCGCCTGCATCGGCCTGCTCGTCGCCTGTCTCGCTTTGCTGGCGCTGCGCACGCCGGCGATTACCGTCAGTACGTCTTAAGTCTTAAGGCCGGCGCATTGCATGACAGCCGATAAAGACAAGACCACAGCAGGGCAGCCTAGCAATTGCGGTCGCGCGCTTGTGTGGGGGTCATTCCATAGTGCTGCCGAAACACGCGCGAAAAGTGCGCCTGGCTGACAAAACCCCATTTGAAGGCAATGACAGCCACGCTAAGGTGGGCAAGCCCCGGGTCGGCCAGATCGACACGGGCTGCGCGTAATCGGCATGCCCTTATGTATTCAGTGGGTGTGGCGCCCTCGGCCGCAAAAAGCCGGCTCAAGTGCCGCGACGAAACACCCAGTGCGGCGGCAACCTGTGATCCGTCCAGCTGGGGCTTATGCAGATTCCGCGCAATATATGCACGAGCTGCCGCCAGATATGAAACGCTAAGGCCCGTGCCCGGTTTGCCCGCAAGATGGTCCGACACCAGGGTTTGCAATACGGCATGAACCTCGGCACGCAGGGCAGGGGCGTCGGCGTAATGGGGCCGACCGATGAAGTCGGTCGAACGCTGCCGCAAGCTCATGGCCAGTACCCGCCCCGCGCCCTGTCGGCCGTCGATCTTGATCGGCCGAGCCAGCGCATTGGGCGGCAACTGATCGCACAGGAAGTCTGATGGCAAATCGAACAGCAGTTGCCGCATACTATCGTTGAAACCTATCGCGTAAGGCCGCTGGATGTCGTATAGGATCAGGTCGCCGGGCTCGAGCATATGGCAGTCACCGCCCTGATAAAAAAAGCCTTTGCTTTTCAACACCAGGCTGGCAAAAATCGCCGGCTTGGGGTGGCGCCTGACCATTTCGCTGTTGCGCTCGATAACGTGCCGGTTCCCGCTGATGTCCGCCAGGCGCAGGCCGCCCAGGTCGTAATTGGTTTGCGCTGCGCGCAATCCGTCGTCGTCGAACGACGAGCTGCGCAAACCGACGAGTACAGAGGTGTTCTTGTCGTTCCAGTAATCGATACGGTCTGCAACTGCGACGTCGTCTGTCGACCATTGGGTATAGGCGGTGCTGGGATAGGTATTCATGGCTGCTATGCTGGAACAAGCCGTTAGCTGCGGCACGCGTGTCCGAGTATGGATGCATGTCCGGTAAAGACAAGTTTAATGTCCGTTTCAAGCAAAAAATGCCGCAAAGAGCACAGTAGACTTTAGCAAACTTTCATATTTCCGTTCTAAGGAGACTGCCATGGCTGAAAAAGCTATCACCGAATTCTGGAAAGATCTCAAGCCCATCGCCAACGTATTCAAGGCCGATGCCAAGAAAGAAACCTACATCTCGAATGCGCCGACCGAAGATGAGCGGTACTACGTACCATTCAGTGAAACGGTTTCCTCTCGTCCGTTGTGGATTTCGCCCTCGCAAAACAAATGGGCCGACATCCTGATGGCCAAGTCCGCCGGCCTGGTGAATCGCCACTATCATCCGCACGAGGTGTTCGCCTACACCATCTCGGGCAAGTGGGGATACCTTGAGCACGATTGGACGGCCACCGCCGGCGACTTCATCTACGAAACCCCGGGCGAAGGCCACACGCTGGTGGCCTACGAGCACGATGAGCCCATGCGCACCTTCTTTGTCGTCAAAGGGCCGCTGATCTGGCTGGACGAAGACGGCAATGCCGACGGCTACTTTGATGTGCACGACTACATCAAGCTCTGTAAGGACCATTACGAAAAGGTCGGCATCGGCGCCGACTATGTAGAATCGCTGTATCGCTAGCAACCGCGGCACGCCGCCCCCCGCGCCCTTGAGCGCGCCTGGGGCGGGCCTGCAATTATCAATGAAACAAGGAGGCGTTCCATGGGGCGCCTCCTTTTTTGCCGGTTGCGCCGGCTTTTTTCCCACACGGCACAGGCAACCCCCGTGTAAACACCCATATTCCCCATTATCGGGCTGTGGCACTCTTCAATTTAGTTGCATATTTCAACTATTGCCGATTGCACACAATGACCAGACCCAGCACGCCAAAGCCCCTTGACATCAAGATGGACTACGTCACGTTCAAGATCGACGTGGTCAACGAGCGCGCCAAGGCCATTGCTTCCGATGTGTATGAGCAAAAAGTGGGGTTGTCGCTGCGCGAATTACGCCTGATGCGTTTCATCGCCACCCAGCCGGGCATGACAGTCACGCGTCTGGTCGAGCAGACCCACATAGAAAAAACCCTCACTTCCAAGGCGCTTGCGGCGCTGGTGAAGCGCAAGCTGGTGTTGCGGGCCATCGACCCTCAGGATGCGCGCCAGACCAACCTGTATCTGACCAACGAAGGCATTGAAAAAGTAAAAACGGCCGACGTTATCGGCCGGCACATGGAAGCCAACATGATGAGCGTTCTCTCCGAGGCCGAAGCGGAAACGCTCAAGTACTGCCTGAAGCAGCTTTACGCTCTGCACGAAGACACTCAGCGCGCCACCGAAGTGTTCCTTCGGCCGCTCGATTCCATTTCCCCCCAACCAACGCCACTTACCGACGCCAAGTAGCACCCTACGGCGTCACCCCTCGAGGAGACAAAAAAATGAAAACCAAGCTGCTGCGGCTGACAGCCGCGATCGCCCTGGCAAGTGCAACCGCCATGGCCTGGGCGCAAGACAGCCAGAACGTATTGCGCATGGTGCCCCAGGCCGACCTGAAGGTGCTCGACCCTATCTGGACCACGGCTTTCGTCACACGCGACCATGGCTACATGGTTTACGACACTTTGTTCGGCATCGACAGCGACGGCAAAGTAAAGCCGCAAATGGTGGACACCTACAGCTCTGATGCCGACGGCCTTAACTGGACGCTGACCCTGCGCGAAGGGCTGGTTTTCCATGACGACAAGCCGGTTACTGCCGCTGATGTGGTTCAGTCGCTGAAGCGCTGGAGTCAACGAGACGGGCTGGGCCAAAAAATGTTCGCCGTGCTGGACAAGATCGAAGCCGCCGACGACAAAACCATCAACCTGCACTTCAACAAGCCTTTTGGCATGGTGCTTGATGCCTTGGCCAAGCCGTCCTCCAACCCGCCCTTCATCATGCCCGAGGAAGTGGCCAAAACACCCGCCAGCGAACAGATATCCAGTACAGTGGGTTCGGGCCCATACGTCTTCAAGGCCGACGAGTTCCGCCCCGGCGAAAAAGCCGTATACGTCAAGCACGACAAGTACACTGCGCGCGACGAGCCTGCCTCCGGCACGGCCGGCGGCAAGCACGTATACATTGACCGTGTCGAGTGGGTGATCATCAAAGATGCGCAAACCCAGGCCAATGCGCTGGCCAACGGCGAAATCGACATCGTGTCATGGGTGCCTGCCGAGCAGTATGCAGCCCTAAAGGCCAACCCCAATGTAGAGCTGGTGGCCCCAGTGCCCAAGGGCATGTATGCCATGCACCTCAACCATTTCGTGCCGCCATTCGACAACCCCAAAATCGCTCAGGCCGCGCTTCTGTCGTTGAACCAGGAAGCGCTCATGCGCGCACAACTGATCAACAAAGATCTTTACAACGCCTGCGCCTCGATCTATCCGTGCGATTCAGAGTTCGGCTCGGGCGACACCGGCTCTTTCACAGGCAAGCCTCAGTTCGAGAAATCCAAGCAACTGCTGAAAGAGGCCGGCTACAACAACGAGCCCATCGTTCTGATGAACCCGTCCGACTTCTCCTTGCTTAACAAGTTTCCTCCCGTGCTGGCGCAACTTCTGAAGCAGGGCGGGTTCAACGTTGATATGCAGTCCATGGATTGGCCAAGCCTGGTTACGCGCCGCGCCAGCAAGAACCTGCCCAACGACGGTGGCTGGAACGTCTTCGTCACCGGCTGGGGCGCTTCCGACACCATGAATCCGCTGTATTTTGCTCCCATGACAGGCAATGGCGAGAAAGGCTGGTTCGGCTGGGCGACCGACGAGAAGCTGGAACAACTGAAAACCGAATTCCTGACCGCCATGGATGATGGCAAGCGTAAGGAACTGGCACAGCAGATTCAGCAACAGGTTTTGGAAACCGGCTTGTATGGCCCGCTGGGTGAAGCCCTTACCTACACCGGAGTGCGCAAGGGGGTGATCAGCGGGCTGGTAAAGGCCCCGGTCAACGTGTTCTGGAACATCAAGAAAGAGCTGCCTTAAGGCAGATACGGGTTGCCCTGCGCATGCGGGGCAACCCGTGCGCGCTCGCCCGCCTTCTTTACCGCCCCCTTCCTCGAGACCGCCATGCTTGCATTTTTCTTGCGCCGGATACTTGCGACTGTTCCCGTGCTGATCATCGTCGCGCTCATCGTATTTTTCATGCTGCGCCTGGCGCCCGGCGACCCGGCCGCCGCCATCGTGGGCAACAGCGGCACTGCGCACGACATAGCGATGGTGCGAGCTTCATTGGGGCTTGATGACTCCATGCCGGTACAGTTCGTGCGATGGGTGGGCCAGCTTGTCCAGGGCAACCTGGGTGAATCTTTCTTCATGAAGATCCCCGTGTCCAAGCTGATTGCCCAACGTATCGAGCCCACTTTGTCACTGGCCGCCCTGACGCTGGTCCTGGCAGTAATGATCTCTGTACCCTTGGGCGTACTGGCCGCATGGCGCCACGGGGGCTGGCTTGACCGCACTCTGATGGGGTTTTCGGTGTTGGGTTTTTCGATCCCCGCCTTTGTGCTGGGCTACATACTGATCTGGCTGTTTTCGCTTCATTTGCAATGGCTGCCGGTGCAAGGCTATTCGCGCCTAGAAAATGGAATTCTTCCCTGGCTAAGACACCTGGTCCTGCCTTCGATTGCGTTGTCCATCATCTACGTGGCCCTGATCGCCCGTGTCACGCGCGCCGCCGTAGCCGAAGCCATGACCGAGGACTATATCCGCACCGCACGCGCCAAGGGTATTTCTGAAGCCCGGGTCTTGATCCGGCACGGCCTGGCCAACGCAGCCGTGCCCATCGTTACGGTCATCGGCATCGGCATCGCCCTGCTTATCGGCGGCGTAGTCGTGACGGAAACCGTGTTCGCCATTCCGGGCCTGGGACAGCTTACCGTCGACGCCGTGCTGTCGCGCGATTTCCCTCTTATACAGGGCATCATTCTTTTCTTTTCCGTGATCTATGTATTCATCAACCTGTTGGTCGACCTGAGCTATCTGGTGCTCGATCCGCGCATCCGCTACTAAATTCCGCGCAATGTTATGGCTGAAACCATCATGAACCACGAAACATCCATGGCGCTGCCTGAAACCGCAGCATCGTCCTCGCCGGATAGGCGGCGGGCCCTGGCCAAGGCAATGCGCAACGGATCGGTGCGCATCGGGGGCGGCGTATTGCTGTTGCTGATTCTCATGGCGGTGCTGGCGCCTTGGCTGGGCACCATCGACCCCAACGCCATAGACCCGGCCAGCGGCAACATGCTGCCCTTGGCCTCCGGCGAATTCATGAGCCTGGCCGGCGATACCTTTCAACATTTTTTCCTGATGGGCTCGGACGCGCTTGGCCGAGATATCTGGAGCCGCACGGTGTATGGCGCGCGAATCTCCATCACCATAGGTATCGCCGTTGCAGTGCTGGCCCTGGTCCTGGGCATGCTGATCGGCTTGCTGGCCGGCTACTTTCGCAGCGTAGACGGCCTCATCATGCGCCTGATGGACGGCCTGATGGCCATACCCGGCATATTGTTCGCGATCTGCCTGGTGGCCTTGTTCGGCGGCACGGTAACGACGGTGGTCATTGCCATCGCAATACCCGAGATTCCCCGCGTGGCGCGCCTGGTGCGCTCGGTGGTTCTGACGATACGCGAAGAGCCATATGTTGAAGCGGCCATCGCGCTGGACACGCCCATCTGGAAGATTCTTTTCAAGCACATATTGCCCAATGCCATCGCGCCGCTGATCGTACAAGGAACCTACGTGTGCGCCGCAGCCATCCTGGTTGAAGCCATACTGTCGTTCCTGGGCGTGGGGCTGCCCACCGATATGGCCACCTGGGGCAACATCATGTCCGAGGGACGCGCCCAGTTCAACGAGTTTCCCCACAACGTGCTATTGCCGGGCATATTCCTGGCACTGACGGTTCTGGCTGTGAACGTGCTGGGCGACGGCCTGCGCGACACCCTCGATCCCAAGCTCCATAAAAGAGAGGGCTAAGCCATGAACGCCAGCACCATCGCCTCAGGCGACACACCCGTCCTCAGCGTACGAAACCTGACCATCAGCCTTCCCGGCGGGGCAGACCGCCCCCATGCGGTCGAAGACATTTCCTTTGAGGTTTCGCCGGGCAAGATACTGTGCCTGGTGGGTGAATCGGGGTCGGGGAAATCGGTAATCGCCAACGCTGTAATGGGCCTGCTTCCCAAGCAGCTTGGGCTCAGCAGCGGGTCGATCAAGCTTCAGGGCAAAGAACTATTCAACGCCTCCCAAGAGCAGCTGCGCCGGCTTCGAGGCACGGCCATGGCCATGGTTTTTCAAGAACCCATGACGGCCTTGAACCCCACGATGAGCTGCGGCGCGCAGGTTGCGGAACTGCTCAAGCAGCACACCGCGCTGAATTCCTCCCAACAGCGTCAAGCTATTTTGGAAATCTTCGCGCGCGTCCGGCTTCCAGAGCCCGAACGCATCTTCGCCTCGTATCCGCATCAGCTTTCGGGCGGCCAGCGGCAACGCATTGTCATCGCCATGGCCTTGATTCTGAAGCCCGCCCTGCTTATCTGCGACGAACCCACCACGGCGCTGGATGTCACGACCCAGGCCGAGATACTGAAACTGATCCTGACCTTGCAGCGCGAAAGCGAGACCGCCGTGCTGTTCATTACGCACGACTTCGGCGTGGTGGCCGAAATCGCCGACGAGGTTGCAGTGATGCAACTGGGCTCCATGATCGAGTCGGGCTCGAAGACGCAGGTGCTAACCCGGCCCGGCAAGCCCTATACCCAGATGCTTCTGAAGGCCGTGCCGTCGATGACGCCCTCTGCCCGGCCCGCCATACCCCATGCCGAGCCATTGCTGGCGGCACATGGCGTTTCAAAAACCTACCGCACGGGAAGCTGGCCTGCCAAGCGCCGTGAAGTACGCGCAGCGCATGATGTTTCGCTGTCGGTGCGACCGGGCGAAACCGTGGGCATCGTTGGCGAATCAGGTTCGGGGAAGTCGACAATCGCGCGCTGCATCGCTCGCCTGATCGAGCCTTCGTCCGGCGATATTCTTGCGCTTGGCCGGTCGATGGCCCACGCCGGCCATCGACAGCTTTCGCCTTTTAGGCGCCACGTTCAAGTTGTCTTCCAGGACCCTTATCGTTCGCTGAACCCGCGCCAGACGGTTGGCGCTTCGATCATCGAAGGGCCGATCAACTTCGGCGTGCCGCGCGACCAAGCCTGGCGTCGAGCCCAGGAATTAATGCATCTCGTACGCCTGAGCCCCGAAGCTCTTCATCGCTATCCCAGCGAATTCTCGGGCGGCCAACGCCAGCGCATCTCAATTGCCCGGGCACTGGCCTGCGAAGCCAAGGTGCTGATCGCTGACGAGGCCGTGTCGGCGCTTGACGTATCCGTTCAGGCGCAGATTCTGGAATTACTTGCCGACATCCAGAAGCGGCTGTCGCTGGGCATATTGTTCATCACCCACGACCTGCGCGTCGCCAGCCAGATTTGCGACAGCATCATCGTCATGCATCAAGGCGAAGTCGTCGAGCAAGGCGGTACGCAAGAAGTCTTCAACACGCCCCGGCACGCCTACACCGCCAAGCTGTTGGCATCGGCGCCGGGGCGCGATTTTTGTTTTCAAGGTTAATTCATGATCACGCAACCACAAAGCTATCTGGAACACATGAGCCGGCAGGCCGACGACATCGCCGCCGTGCGCCACGACATCCACCGGCACCCCGAACTGGGCTTCGAAGAGTTCCGCACCAGCGAGCTGGTGGCAAAGCGCCTTGAAGAGTGGGGCTACGAGGTGGAGCGAGGCCTGGGCGAAACCGGCGTGGTGGGGCGCTTGAAGCGGGGCGACGGCAGCCGCAGCCTGGGCATACGCGCCGACATGGACGCCTTGCCCATCCAGGAAGAAACCGGCCTGCCCTACGCCAGCCGCCATCCCGGCGTCATGCACGCTTGCGGCCACGACGGCCATACCACCATGCTGCTGGCCGCCGCCCAGTACCTGGCCGAGCACGGCAAGTTTTCAGGCACGTTGAACCTCATCTTCCAGCCTGCTGAAGAAAGCCTGGGGGGCGCCAAGCGCATGATCGAAGACGGCCTGTTCGAGAAGTATCCCTGCGACGCCATCTTCGCCATGCACAATATGCCGGGCGTCAAACAAGGGCGCCTGCTGTTTCGCGAAGGCGCGGCCATGGCCTCGTCCGATTATGTCACCATCACGCTCACCGGCAAGGGCGGCCACAGCGCCATGCCGCAGTTGGCCGTTGACCCGGTCGTCGCCGCGGCAAGCATCATCATGGCCCTGCAAACCGTTATTTCACGTAACGCCGATCCTCAAGATACCGGCGTCGTCACCGTGGCGTCCGTGCAGGCCGGCAAGGCCAACAACGTAATTCCCAACAGTGCCCGCCTGGAACTAAGCGTGCGTTCGCTCTCACGGGAACTACGGCTTTTGATAGAGCAGCGCATCAAGGAGATTGTCCAGGCACAGGCCCAATCTTTCGGTGTACAAGCCGACGTGGACTATCGGCAGGGCTACTCTGTGCTGGTCAATACCCCCGACGAAACCGAGTTTGCACGCCAGATCGGCCGCAAGCTGGTGGGCGAAGACAACGTCGACCCGCAATGCGATGCCCTGACCGCCAGCGAAGACTTCGCCTTCATGCTCGAAAAGCGCCCCGGCTGCTATCTGTTCATCGGCAACGGCGAAGGCGGCATGCCGGGCGGCTGCGAAGTGCATAACCCAGGCTATGACTTCAACGACCAGAACCTGCCCATCGGGGCGGCTTACTGGGCCATGCTGACGGAAGAATTCCTCAAGTAAGACCTGGGTAAATGCACGGCCCGCGCCCCTGTTCACGCAACCCTCACCGCATCTACGACGCCAGGGTGGGGGGCGGCCTATAGGCCGCCCCCCACCCGACCATAAGAACTCAAAAAACCGCCCTATCTGCGTGCTGATTTCACAGCACAAAGATTCACAAACGCTTATACGTGATCTCAACTGGAGGCTCGTATTTAAAGCAACCCGTCCATCACCTAATTCTTACCTTTGATTCTTTCTTCAACGCCTCTATAATTATTCATTATTAATTACAGAGGCCAAAGCCATGGTCATCCGCATCGAACAAAAAGGCCTCTACCAGGAAGTCGCCGACCGTTTGCGCGACATGATCCAAAAAGGCGAGCTGGAACCCGGCCAGTGGGTGGACGAAGTCAGCCTGACTGCGTCGCTGGGCATATCCCGCACGCCGCTGCGCGAAGCCCTGAAAGTGCTCGTGGCCGAAGGCCTGCTCCACATGAAGCCCCGGCGCGGCTGCTTTGTAAACGAACTTACCGCGCAAGATCTGGAAGAGATCTTCCCGTTGATGGCCATGCTCGAAGGCCGCTGCGCCTACGAAGCCGCGACCAAAGCCACAGACAGCGACCTGGCCAGGCTCGAGCCCATGCATGCCGAACTGCAGCGGTTCGCCAAGCAGGGCGACGTGAACCAGTATTACGCCGCCAACGTCCACATCCACACCGCCATCCAGGACCTGGCCGCCAACCGCTGGCTGTCCGACCTGATCGACAACCTGCGCCGGGTGCTCAGCCTGTTCCGTCACCGCAGCCTGAAGCATCCAGGGCGCATCGACGAGTCCTGCGCCGAACACATGGCGATCTTCCAGGCGCTCAAGGCGCGCGACCCCGCGCAGGCCGAAGCCGTCACACGCGCCCACCTTTTGAACCAGCTCGACGCCCTGCGCGAGCTGTCCGAACAAGATTCCCCGCCGCAAAGCGATTCCAACGGCCAATCGTCGGCTGCAACCAAATAGGAGCCTAAGCATGGTGTTGTCCAAACCCGGGGCCTCCCAGGCCCACCGCAAGGAACCACAGACCGACTCAAACGGGCAGGCCGCAGCGGCCGATACCAATCGATTCGACGGCCTGCTCGGGCGGCTCAGCCGCTGGTTCGAGCGCAGCCCGCTTCCCGAACCGCAGCAGCTTCGGTCGCTTTACCTGGCCTCTCCGAAGGACGAAGCAGCCAATCAACTTGCCCGGGAATGGGCAAAGCTCTACCGCCATGGCGAAGAAGATCAGCGACGCTCCATGCTGACGGCCCTGGCGCAGGCCGGCGCCGAAACCGCCGGGCCGCTCGAAGAAACCGCGGCCCGGCTGTTTCGGCGTCTGTACGCGCAAAGCGACAGCCTTGAGTTGATGGTGCAGCTACGCGCCGACATGATTCGTTGGCGCAAGCACGAAGCCAACCTGGCAAGCCTGGAAGAGCCTCTTGCGTATTTGCTGTCCAATTGGTTCGACGTGGGCATGCTGGAACTGCGCCACATCAATTGGGATTCGCCCGCGTCCCTGCTCGAAAAACTCATTCAATACGAAGCGGTGCACGAGATTCGCTCATGGGAAGACATGCGGCGACGTGTTGCCGCCGACCGGCGTTGCTATGCGTTCTTCCATCCTCGCATGAGCAACGTGCCGCTTATTTTCGTCGAGGTGGCGTTCGCAGAAAATATGGTGGCCGACGTACAAACCCTGCTCGACCCGGCTCAGCCCGTCGATCCGCTGCACAAGGCGCGCTGGGCGATCTTTTACTCCATCTCGACCACACAGCCCGGCCTGCGAGGCATCAGCTTTGGCAACTTCCTGCTCAAACGGGTGATTGAAGAACTGAACCGCGAACTGCCCAAGCTCAAGTCCTTCGCCACGTTGTCGCCTATACCAGGCTTTACCAAGTGGCTCGACCAGCAATCCGAAGCGGATATCAAGAGCTTGCTCGGCCCGCTTGCCAATCAGGCCGCCAGTGAAAATGGCGCAACCGCTGTGTCGTGGCGTCAGCGGCTACAAGAGGCTGTCGATTCAGATGCATCCGAACCGCTGCAGCGTTGTGGTCTGCGCCTGGCGGCTCGCTACCTGACTCAACTGCAAGACGGCCAACCCCTGGATGCCGTGGCCCGCTTCCATCTGGGGAACGGCGCCCGGATCGAACGGCTCAATTGGAAGGCCGACCTATCGGTCAAGGGCCGCAAGCAATCTTGCGGCATGATGGTGAACTATCTATACGAGCCGGAACAGCTTGACGCGAACCGGGCTCAATTGGAAGCCGGTACGCCACGAGTGGCGCGCGCCGTGCAAAAGCTATAACAGGCCAATCAATAGGCTTTAAAGGACATTGTCTTGAAACATAACGAGAATCTCTACTCCGTGCTCGAAGCGGGGTTTCCACAAGATCGCAACGCAGTCGCCATAGAGACACCCGCCCGCACCTATAGCTGGGCCGACATCGACGCCATCAGCGGCCGCATCGCCAACCTGCTGCGTTCATACCAGATACCGCTGGGCTCACGGGTGGCGGTGCAGGTGGATAAGTCGCCCGAGGCCTTGATGCTCTATCTGGCCACGCTACGTGCCGGCCTGGTGTATCTGCCGCTGAACACCGCCTACCGCGAAGGCGAGATCAGCTATTTTCTTAACGATGCCGAACCGGCTGTGGTGGTGTGTGCACCGGCGTCCCAGCCGTGGTGCGAACCCCTGGCACGGCAATGCGGCGCCTTGCAGGTACTGACCCTGGACGCTGATGGCAATGGCAGCCTGATGTCAGCTGCCCAAAACCACAGCCCGGAATTCGACACCCTGGCGCGCGAGGCGGACGACCTGGCTGCGATCCTGTACACATCAGGCACAACGGGCCGCAGCAAGGGCGCCATGCTTTCTCATCGCAACCTGTCATCCAATGCGCAAACGCTGCACCAATATTGGGGCTGGCGCAGCGACGATGTGTTGCTTCATATTCTGCCCATTTTCCACGTGCATGGCCTCTTCGTGGCCGCACACGGCGCCTTGCTTGCCGGCGCCACGATGATCTGGCTGCCCAGGCTCGACGCCGAGCAAGCGCTGCACTACCTGCCCCGCTGCACCGTAATGATGGGCGTGCCAACCCACTATGTGCGCCTGCTTTCAGAGCCGGGCTTCACCAAAGACCTGTGCACCAAAATGCGGCTCTTCGTCTCGGGCTCGGCGCCGTTGTTGGTGGACACCTTCCGCCAGTTCGAGGCGCGCATCGGCATGCCCATACTCGAACGCTACGGCATGAGCGAAACCGTCATGCTCACGTCCAACCCCTACGACCCCGCGCTTGGCCGGCGCATACCCGGCACCGTGGGGCGCGCCTTGCCGGGGGTCTCGGTACGCGTGGTGGATGACGACGACCAACCCTTGAAAACCGGCCAGCCCGGCCACGTGCAGGTACGCGGCCCCAATGTCTTTTCAGGTTATTGGCGCATGCCCGAGAAAACCCGCGAAGAGTTCACCGCGGACGGCTGGTTTCGCACCGGCGACGTCGGTGCGCTCGGTGGTGAAGACATGCCCGCCGACTATCTAAGCATTGTGGGCCGTAGCAAAGACCTGATCATCTCCGGCGGATACAACGTCTACCCCAAAGAGATCGAGCTGATCATCGACGAGGCACCCGGCGTGCAAGAGTCGGCGGTCATCGGCGTGCCTCACGCCGATTTCGGCGAGGCCGTCATGGCGGTCATCGTGCCGCGTGCCGGATCAACACCCGACCTGCAAGCCCTGCAGGCAAGCCTCAAGACCAGCCTGGCCAACTTCAAGGTGCCGAAAAAGATCGTGCTGGTCGACGAACTGCCTCGCAACACCATGGGCAAGGTGCAAAAAAACGCATTGCGGCAGGAATATGCCGATGCGTTTGCCAAGCCATAGCCGCACTGGCCGGTGCTTCGGAAGCACCGGCCAATGGTCAGGCTCAGGCGGTTTCCGGCTGCAAAGAACGGCCGCTTGCTGTTCGCAAAACCTCGGCAGCGTCCGCGCCGACACCGCCGCGCCAGGACACCATCATGTCGGGACGCACCAACACCAGTTCAGCGCCGTATAAATCTTTGGCGCCCGCATGATCGATTTCCCTTACCGCAAGCGGCACGCCCATCGAGTCGGCATGCTGTGTCCAGCCACTGCCCGCGTTGCACCCACTGAAATCAAGCAGAGTGAAGCCCGGCCCGAATAGATCGAGTATGGAAGTTTCAGGCGTAAGCCAGACATGGGGCGCACGGTGTCCCGGCCGAGCGGTGGGCACGTAGCGGCGCGGATCGTCGAGCGGCTCGGGCGAGCCATCAGGGATGCAGATCGGCGTATCGTTGTATCGATACCCAAGTAAAACGCCCGACGAGGCCAGGATTTTTTCCTGGCGCTGCAACTCTTCGCCGAGGGTCCGGCGCAGCGCCTCGCCCGCGTCGTCGTCCGCATCCAGTTCAGGCCCGTACTGCATCACCGAATAGAGCTTGTCGAAATTATCGGCAGCCTCCATGGTGTTGCGCACGCCCACGGGATGCCGTTCAGTATGGTAGGTGTCGAGCAACTGCGCGGGCGCCCAGCCCTTGATCACGGCCTCGAGCTTCCAGCCCAGCTCCACGGCATCGCCCACGCCCGTGTTCATGCCCAGCCCCCCGGTGGGAGAAAACTTGTGGGCCGCGTCGCCCGCCAGGAACACATTTCCCACACGGTACTGATCAGCCGTGAGCGCGTGCGCGGTCCAGGGCTGAACTTCGATGACCTCCAAAGGCTCTTGCTTGCCCAGCAAGGCCCAGACGGCGCCCGCCGGATCGATCTCATTCCATTCTTTGCCTTCCGGCAAGATAAGATGATATGTCCACAAGCTGCCGCCGTCCCAGTTCAAGAGAAAGCCGGCGTACTCCTTGCGCAATGGGAAATAGATATTGCCATGATCGAAATCATGGGCCTGCATGAACCCTGGGCAGCGAAAATAGATGGACACGAAACGCGCCATATTGCTTCGGCCCGACATCGGCACGTCAAGCCGGGTGCGCACCAAAGAGCGCCCGCCATCGCAGCCCACCAGGAAGCGGCTGCGCACCTGCTCGACCCGCCCCGTTTCCAGGCACTCGATGCGTGCCGTCACGCCGTCCTCATCCTGCTCGAAGTCGCGCAAAGCCCAGCCAAAGCGGCTGTCCACGCAATCCAGCGTCTGCACGTAATCCTTCAATGCGTACTCGACATGCTGCTGGCCGACGATGGTCTTCAAATAAGGCGACCAATACATCTCGGCCATTGGGTCGGCCACCCCACTATTGCGCGCCTGTATAAGCTGTTCGTAGGACAGCATCGAAATCCGGTGCAAAGTGCGGCCATGCATGCTGGACACCCAGTGGTAGTCCGCCGGATAGTCGGCCGGAATGCCTTTGTTGAACAGCTTTTCGTCAACGCCCCAGCGACGAAAATACTCCATGGTCCTATTGCCCACCGCGTTGGCGCGCGGATGCGGATTCACCTCGGGCCGCTGCTCGACCAGCAGGCACGGCACCCCGCGCCAGCCCAGTTCGGCCGCCATGGACAGGCCGACCGAAGCGCCGCCCGCAATCAATACCGGAACCTTATTCATTGTTTCTCCTGCTTCAGTTCATCGATGGGGCGGTCAGCGCTTGCCACCTCGTCGCGTAGGAAGGCGTGAACCGCCTCATTGAAAAGCCCGCCGGCCTCGAGATTCATCAGATGGCCGCAGCGCGGCAAAATGCGCAGCGTGGCCCTGGGCATCATGGCCTGAACCTCGTGCCCCATCCGGGGCGGAGTCAGCCTGTCGTTTTCGGCGTACAACAGCAGCGTTGGGGCGGTAATGGAGCCAATCTCGTCGCTGCGGTCGAAATAAGCCGCAGCCTCGAGCGCCTTCAAGTAAGACTGCGGCCGCAAACGGCAAATGCTGGCGTGCAGCGCTTCGTATACTTCAGGTTGCACGTCAGGCCCCGCCAGCGATGCGATCAATTCGGGAGCAAGCTGCCGCAAGCTGCGTCCCGCCAGCAAAGGCTCGCGCCTAAGGCGCAGATACTCTTCGCGCTGCGCCTGGCTCAACGCCTTGCCGAAACTGGGAAACGAGCCGCACATGATCAGGCTGCGCACACGCGAGCCGTGGCGCCAGGCAAAATCCATCAGTATGCGGCCGCCCATGGACAGGCCCACGAAATGCGCACGGCGCACACCCAGGTCGTCAAGCAGCCGAAGCATGTCGGCGCTGACGTCCTCGAACCGAAAATCCCCCTCGTAGTCATCGGAGTCGCCATAGCCGCGGGCGTCCCAGGCCACGGCCCTGTAGCCCACGCCGGCAAAGTAGCGCAGCTGCTCGGCCCAGTTGTCTTTATTGCCGCCTATGCCATGCAGGAAGATCAGCGTCTCGTCGCCTGCGCCGCACTGCGCATAGGCGATGCGGGGATGGCCCGGGGTGCGGCCATGGACAGCCTCGTGCTCCACAGCGGGCGCCCTCATGCCAGCGGCTCCATCAATCGGCCCCGGGAAACTATCGTCTTGTCGTCCAGTTCGATGCTGCAATGGCGCAGCGGCAGGTCGAAATGGCCGTTGGTGTAGCGGTCAGCATGCTCGTTGGCGCCGGTGGAAATCAGGAAATTGCCGGCGAAGGCGCGCAGCTCGGTGCCGTTGGTGTCGTGCTTGTCGTACATGACCAGAGAGTCCCAGCGCGCCGCCGGGTTCATGCCCCAGCCCACATGAGAAACGCCATAGGCATTGCGGTCGTTCCAGGCCGCAAAATAGCTCTTCATCAGCTCGGCATCCAGGCCGCTTCCGGCGATGTCGACGACAAAATCGTCTTCTATGGTCAGCACGACCCGGCTTTCAAGATAGCGCTTGAAGGTGAGGTTGACATCGCCCACGTCCAGCACGACCACGCCATTTACACTTTGTCGAGGGGGAAAGCACAAACACAGCCCGCCCGGCCAATACGACACCTTGCCAGGTTCGGTCACAAAGCCCGCCGAGCCCCGGGCCGGGGCATTGACAAGATTGATGGCCAGATCAGTGCCCGCGTCCGAGCGCACGCGCATGCGCGAGGCCTGGTCCAACATCTCAACGCCCAGCGCCACCTTTTCCCGCAGGGCCGGATCGGGCATCAGGCGCTCGAGAATTTCCGGGTGCTCGTTGCTGATCATCATCAGGCGCGCCCCGCCGGAAAGTATGGCCTTGAGCTCGCGTGAATGCAGCAGGCCCTCTACCGTGCAATCGACCACCATGGTGCTTGTGCATAGCGCGGCAATGACCGATTCATTGCCCTGGATGGCCGGCGAACTGCCCGTCGACCGCACCGCCACGGGGTCCTTCAGGCGCGGCGTGGGCAGCACCACATGAAAGACCTGCGCCTCCAGATCAAGCAAGGCAAGCTCGGCCAGCTTTACGTTGACCGGTCGCGACAACGTCTCGGACAGAATGGCGACACGGTCTCCCCGTCGCAGCTCGCACATCTGGAAGACGCGGCGAAAACAATCCACCCATTTATTCTCTATCTGTTCTACTAACATCACTACCTCTGTTGCAATAATGTACAACCGCGTAAAAAATCCAGCAGGCCATGAAAATGCGCAGTTTCCAACCCACAGACCTCGAATATTTCATTGAAATCTGCCGATTCGGCAGCATCGCCCAGGCCGCGAAACACCTGGGGGTCTCCCAGCCGGCGCTTAGCAAGGCCATCCGCAGGCTGGAGCAAATCGCCGGCGCCCGGCTTCTGGACCGCAACGCCCGCGGCGTCAATCCCACTGAAATGGGCCGCATCCTGGTGCAGCGCGCCAGCCTCATACTGTACGAACTGGATGCCACCCGCAGCGTCCTGCAGGAAATGAGCGGCGTGCGTACCGGCTCGGTTTCCATGGGCGTGCCTCCCACCCTCAACCATGGCTTCATTCCCGACATGGTGGAGCTGGCCTGCCAACAACGCCCGAAGCTGCATTTTCGCGTCAGCGAAGGCTTGTTCCAATCGCTGATACCACGGCTGCGACTGGGCGAACTCGACTTCATCATCAGCTCTCCCACTCCGGCCGAAGCCCTGGCCACCGACTTGCGATGCGAGCCGCTTGGCAGCAATCTGTTCGTGGCCTGCGTAGGCGCCGACCACCCCCTTGCCAAACTCGACAGCTTCCCCGACGAAGCGCTGCATGAATACGGGTGGGTATTGGTGCCGCCGCCCGGCGTGCTGCGCGATCAGCTCGACCACCTTTTTCAGCAGCGCGGCCTTCAAGCATTGGAGCCCCAAGTGGAAACCAGCTCCACCGTGCTGTCCAAGGCGCTTATTACCCGCCAGAACTTCATCGGCTTTCTCCCGTTGGAGGTTTTTGCCGCCGAAGAGCAGGCCGGCCTCATCCAGCGCCTGAGCCTGCCCTGGCTATACTGGCGGCGCGAACTGACGCTGGTGTCCCGGCGTTCGCGCGCACTGACCCCGGCCGCCGAATACATGGTCGAACTGATCCGGCACGAAGCGGCAACCCGCCTGGAGCGTCCGCCGCAGCCGCGTCACCGCGTCAGTCGTTCATAAGCGCCCACTTGCCGTCCTTCACTTGCACCAGCACGCGCGCCCGATGGTCCAGCCCGTTATGATCCTGAGGCGTCATGGTGTAGACACCCTGAGTGCCGACCACGTCCTTCACATTGTTTTCCAACGAATCCCTCAGTGCTTGGCGAAACTCCGGCGTACCCGGCAAAGCCGCTTCCAGCGCCTTGGGCAGGGCCGCCTGCAAAAGCAGATAGGTATCGAAGGCGTAGCCCGCAAAAGGGCTGCGGGCGCTCGCGCCATAGGCCTCGTCATACATGGCCAGATACTTGGCCGCCACAGGCTTGATCGGGTTGTCGTCGGCCAACTGGCCGGCGAACAGATAGGGGCCGGTGGGCGCCACGGCCCCTTCGGCATGGGCGCCGCCAATGCGGATGAAATCGCCGCTGACTGAACCATGGGTGTTGTACACCGTGCCCTTGTAGCCTCTTTCACTCAATGCGATATGGGGCAACGCGCCCGGCGCACCCGACCCGCCCACCACGACCGCATCGGGCTTGCCCGCAATGATTTTCAGCGCCTGGGTGGTAAGGCTGACGTCATTGCGCTGATAGCGCTCGTTGCTGGTCAGCTCCAGCCCCTCGACCACATCCTGGGAATCCAGCGTCTTGTGCACCGCCTCGCCCCAGGCGTCGGCAAAGCCAACGTAGCCCACCTTCTGAACGCCGTTCTGCTTCATGTGCTCGAGCACCGCGCCCATCATCAGGGGCATGGGCTGGGGCACGCCAAACGCCCAGGGATGCTCGGCTCCATCAAGCTGCATGGGACTGAGCGCAATTACCGGAAGCTGCGATTCGACAGCGGTTTGCATCATGGCGCGGGTAACGGGAACCGAGTTGGAACCCACCAGGACATCGACCTTGTTCTCTTCGATCAGTTTTTTGGCGTTGCGCACGCCCGTAGTGACGTCCGACGCATCATCCAGCACGATGTACTGCACAGGTTCGCCGGCGATTTCCTTGGGAAGAATGTCGAAGACATTGCGATAAGGAATACCCAGCACCGCGCCCGGGCCCGTGGTGCTGACCACCACGCCCACAGAAACCTGCGCCGCCGCCATGCCGGCCAGGGCAAGCAGGGCCGCGGCCACAGCACCCGCCGCCAATTTAACCGTGATTTTCATACCTGTCTCCTAGCTTGTTCTTGTGATCCAAGCTTGGAGTATTGGTTAGTCTCACATCGGCGACAAGTGCCGCACAAGTTACCTAGGCATAGCTTTTAGTTATGGCAGAGTCGCCTAGCGGCGGCGCGAACGGCCGCCGCCACGCCGCCTGGCACGACAAACATGAAGACGATCAGCAATACACCGTAAATCGCCCAGGGCGCGGCCGTTGAGATGCCGCCGGCCAGGTTGGGTACGAACTGCAAGAACAGCGCGCCGTATACCGCGCCGGAAATCGACGCCAGGCCGCCAACGACCACACCCACCATCAACGACAGCGAAAGAAAGATGGTAAAGCTGTCGGGCGCCACGAAAGCCACCACGATGGCGCTCAATGAGCCGGCCAGCCCGGTATAGAATGCACTGACCCCAAACGCCAGGCTTTTGAACAAGGCAATGTCCACACCCATGGAAACGGCAGCCACGGGCTGATCCCGAATGGCAATCAAAGCCCGGCCGACCCGGCCCCTGAGAAGATTCCAGGCGGTTATGAACAGGCATGCGGCGATGGCCAGGGTAAGCAGGTACAGCCACCGGTCGGCGGTAAGAGCCATGCCCAGCAGCGACTCGATGGGCGGCTCGGGCTTGGACAACACTATTCCCTGCACGCCACCCGTCCATGCCTCGAGGCTGTCATGCTTCAGAAGCTGCGGCAGCGCCACGCCCAGTGCGAAGGTTGCCAAAGCAAGATAGTGCCCCTCCAGCCTGAGGACGGGCAATCCGAACAGAAACCCGACTACCAGGCACAGCACGGCGGCAACGGGGATCGTGAGCCAGTAGGCGAATTGGAACTGGTCCATCAGTACTGCGGTGGTGTATGCGCCCACGGCGAAGAAGGCGCCATGCCCCAGCGATATCTGACCGGTATAGCCTGTGAGCAGGTTGAGGCCCAGTATGGCTATCGCATAGATCAGGACCATCGTCGCCTGAAACAGACGATAGTCGCTAAGCAGTAGGGGAAAGGCACAGATGAGGAGGATGGCCACGCCCAGGCCAAGCCTTCGGCCCTCGCCAATGTTTTTGAGGTTTGTGCGCATCACGGTTCAAACCCTTTTTACGATAACTTGGCCGAAGAAGCCGGCCGGTTTCAAAAGCAGGACACCTACGATCACGACCAGCGCAAGCGTCAGTTTCAGCTCATCGCCGATCAGGTAGGCGCCCAGCAAGTTCTCGAGCAGGCCCACGACGAATCCGCCCACAATGGCGCCGCCGGGGCTGTCTATGCCACCCAGCAACGCGGCTGCAAATGCATAGACAAGCACACCCGACATCATGTATGGGTCGAGAAACACTTTGGGCGCAACCAGCAGGCCGGCTACCGCGCCGATCGCGGCGGCCAGGCCCCAGCCCAGCGCCAGCATCCAGCCCACCCGTATGCCCACCAGCCGGCTGGACGGCGCATTCTGGGCAGCTGCGCGCATGGCCAGACCCAAGGCCGTATACCGAAAAAAGGCGAACAGCATCCCGACGACAAGCAGTATCACGGCAATGCTGCCCAATTCGTGCCACGAAATAAGCGTCAGGCCAAAAGGCGGTGATGTGGGAAACGGGCTGGGAAACGTCTTGATGGTGTAGGTGAAGATCCAGCCCGCCACGCTGTTGAATATGACCAGCAAGCCTATCGAGACGACCACCATCGCAAGCGCCGGCGCATGCTGCAGCGGCCGGATTACCGCGCGCTCGATCGCAACGCCCAGCAGGAATGCCAATGCGATGGTGACGAAGAAGGCAAACCAGTAGGGCATGCCCGCGTCGATGAGCAGCCAGGCCAGATAGGTTGTGAACATGGCCATTTCGCCCTGGGCGAAGTTGATGCGGCCCGTGGACTTGAAGATCATGACCAGTGCCAGTGCCAGCGCAGCGTATATTGCGCCGCTGAACAGGCCGGAAATTATCTGGTTCAAGAAAGCTTCCATTGCTTTGCTCCGGGGCGTGGCCGCTATTGGCCGAGGTAAGAACGACGGACCGCATCGTCGCTCTTGATTTCAGACGCCGTGCCGGACAGCACGAGACGGCCTGTTTCAATCAAATAAGCCTGATCGGCCACTTCGAGGGCAATGGACGCATTCTGCTCTACCAGCAAGATACTTACATGCTCTTTTTCCCTGATCAGGCACATGATTTCGAAGATTTCCTTGACGATCATGGGCGCCAGGCCGAACGAGGGCTCATCCAGCAGCAGCAGCTTGGGGCCCAGCATCAATGCCCTTCCGATGGCAAGCATCTGCTGCTCGCCCCCGGATAGCGTTCCGGCCTGCTGCTTGCGGCGCTCTTTCAGGCGGGGAAAATACTCGTATACCCGCTCGCGATCCACGGCGACCTGCGCCTTGTCCTTGCGCACATAACCGCCAAGCTGAAGATTCTCTTCGGCTGTCAGCCCCAGGAAAGTGCCCCGGCCGTCGGGAACATGGCCGATACCCAGTCGCACGATGTTCTCTGTGGACATGCGGCTTATATCCCGGCCGGCAAAGCGCATCTGGCCCGAAGTATCGATCGTGCGGCAGATGGCCCGCAAGGCCGTGGTCTTGCCGGCGCCATTCGCGCCAAGCAGCGCCACGATGGCCCCCTGGCCAACGCGCAAACTCAGGCTGTGCAGCACTTGGTTGCCGCCATAGGATGCGCACAGGCCATCTACCTCCAACAAGTCTGTCATGGCTATTCAGAGCTCCCAAGGTAAGACTCTATGACGCTGCGATCGCGTTGTACTTCAGCGGGCGACCCCTCGGCGATCTTCTGGCCGAAGTTCAGGGCGACCACTTTGTCGGACACGCTCATCACGAGACTCATGTGATGTTCCACCAGCAGGATTCCCGTCTTCAGGCTTGAGCGTATCTGGCTGATGAGCTTGCCCAGGTCTTCGACCTCTTCATGATTAAGGCCCGCCGCCGGCTCATCGAGCAGCAACAACGACGGCTCGCTTGCCAGGGCGCGCCCCAGCTCGACCCGCTTGCGGGTGCCAAAGGGCAGTTCGCCCACCAACCGGGCCGAAACCCCGCCAAGCTCAAGGAAATCGATCAGTTCGCATGCCTTGCGATGCACTTGGGCTTCTTCGGCGGCAACACCGGGCAGCCTGAGCGCATTGGCAAGAAAGCCCTTGCCCGAGCAACGATGCTGTCCCACCTTGATATTGTCCAGGACGGACATGCTGTTGAAGAGCGCCAGGTTCTGAAACGTTCGGCCGATGCCCAAGTAAGCCATCCGGTGTCTGGAATGATCTTCAAGCCTGTGCCCGTCGAAGATGATCGATCCCTGCGAATAGGCGTACAAACGTGAGACGCAATTGAACAGCGAGGTCTTGCCCGCCCCGTTCGGCCCGATCAAGCCAAGCACCGAGTTGCGGTCCATGTCGAATGAAACGCCGTCAAGCGCGGTGATGCCTCCGAACCGCACCGTGACGCCGTCCACCACCAGAAGCTTGTCGCCCCGGACGGTGGATGCACGCTCTTGTTGCGGCGCCCGGCTCACTCGGCACGGCCCTCGAAGGGTACCCAGGCCTTGCCGTCAAAGCGCTGAAGCCGCGCCTCGTTGACCGCAAGATAGTCGGTCGGCGAGGTGTTGACTGTTACCCCGTCCATCAGCATGGCCAGCCTGACGTCCTTCAGCGAGGTGGCCACCTTCATCAGGTTCTCGCGTGTCAGGTTGTCGCCGCAGCGCTCGAGTATGATGGCCGCGAGCTGGGCGGCGGTATACGCCCACACAGTGTTCGTGTCGGCCGGGTCGCCGTCGGGATACCACTTGGCCATGAACGCGCGATACTGCTCGACGTCCTTGTCCGAGCCGCTATCGTTATCAGGGTCCTTTACCACCGAGGCGGTGACGAGTCCGGTGGAAATATCCAGGCCCGCGGGAGTGAGCACGGCGCCCTTCGAGCTGGCGATGAAACTGATGAAATGCAACGGCTCCCACCCCAGGTCGTGTACTTTCTTTATGGCCTGGGCGCCAAACTTCTGCGTCGTTATATTTAACAGCGTATCCGCCCCGGCACCCTTGAGCGCGATGATCTGGGAATCGATGCTGGGGGTGGAGATCTCGTACGACGCCTCGCGCACGATCATCTTGTCGGCCGCCGCGCCAAGCCGCTTCTTGAACGCGCCGAGGAAGTCCTTGCCGAGATCGTCATTCTGGTACAGCACACCCACCTTGGCGTCGGGCTTGTGCTCAAGCAGATACTCGGCATATTTCGATGCTTCAATCTCGTAACTGGGGTAATAACCCATCGAGTACGGCGAAGTTTCCGGATCAATGAACCTCTTGGCGCCGGTAATCAACAGCAGGCTGGGCACTTTCTTCTGGTTCAGATACTTCTGGACGGCGGCATTGGTGGGCGTGCCCAGTGTGCCAACAATGGCCAGGACGCTATCGCGCTCCACCAGCCTGCGGTGATGCTCGACCGTTCGCGGCGGGCTCAGCTCGTCGTCCAAGGTTATGAGATTGACCTTTCTTCCGTTGATCCCGCCCTGGCTATTCACCATATTGAAGTAGGCGGTCATCATTTTCCCGTTTACGGACGCCGCCGAAACCGGCCCACTGTACGGGTTGGTCTGGCCGATCTTGATTTCCGTATCGGTAACGCCGGGCCCGTAGGATTTTTCGGCATGGGCGGCACCTCCCATGCACATCAGCAGCGCCGCCAGGGCAATAGTGATTTTTTTACTCATGTCTCGTCTCCAATGTTATGGGCTCCGCAATGCGCGGGCTTAATCTGCGGCAGGCATTACCACCACGTTGGTGAATCCGCTGTCTGACGATGCGGCGGCCTCCACCGCCTCGTTGACGTCCTTCAGGCTGAAGCGCCGGTGTTCCAGCCTCGTAAGGTCGAGCGTTCGCCCCGCCGTCATCGAAGCCATTTCCTGCCCTTCGGCCACCGAGAACCAACGCGAACCGATCAGATAGGCGTTTGTCGCCAGGCCCCAAAAAGGGTCGAGCGTGATCGCCTCTGCCATACCGCCGGGCAGCACGGTTCGTCCCCCGGTGCGCATTGCCCGCATGGCTGCGATCGTCGACTCGGCGGGCGCCTTGGGAGGCAGGGCATCGACGACGACGTCGACGCCGTAGCCATCGGTCAGGGCATGAGCCCAGTCTCGAATGGAAGCAGTGCCATTGACGGACAGGACTTCGATCCGATCCGGCGCCATCGCCTTGACCCGCTCAAGCGGCTGTTGCCGGCGTCCGGTTCCCAAGATTTTGGCGGCTCCCATCGCAAGCGCCATCATGGCGGTATTGACGCCCAGAGCGCCACTGATGCCATTGATCAGCACAGTGCAACCCGGCCGCAGATCAGCCTTGCGCAAGGCGCTGTAGCCCGTACCCAGATAGCCGAATCGGGCGGCTTCCTCGTAATGCAGGGTGTCGGGAATAGTGACCAAAGAGGACTGCGGCGCCACCATGTATTCAGACAGCCCACCAAATGGGTAGCGCTCGAAGATTTTTTGCGATGCCGGCCCGCGCCCAAAGTAGCCCCGGTAGGTGAAGCTGTCGCAGTTCACGATTTCACCGCTGCGGCAGTGCCGGCAACTGCCGCAACCCGACGCCGGATTGACATAAACGCGCTGGCCCGGCTCGAACGCATGGACATCGCCACCGACCGCCACCACGACTCCGGCCGCATCCAGCCCGAAGGACGCGGGCAACTTGGGCAGGGGCATCCGCGGATGCCATTCGGGCCAGTGCGTCAGGACATTCCGAAGATTCGGAACGACGTTGCATGCCTTGACGGCCACGATCACGTCGGCGGGGCCGGGGGCTGGCGCGGGCAGTTCGTCGATGCGCAGCGGCCCGCCAAGCTCGTGCATTCTCGCTACTTGCACGGGGACGCCGGGGGTATAGCCGGCGCCCTCTTCAACGTAAGCGCCTTCTTCACTAGCCTTCATTGTCTTGTCTCCAGTAGGGCGTTGCAAAAATCTTTTTTTATTTATGTCATGGGGTGCCAGGATGTCGTTCCTTCACCCTGAAGATTCGCCGGAATGCGCTTCCTTCAAGCCGATATCGACTTCGTCCACTTTATACTCAAACAGCCATTGATAGCGTTGCCGCACTTTATCGGGCGACCATTCATTTTCAATGTATTTTTCGGCGCTTTCGGGGGCTGCCAGTTTCGGATTGTGGAAGCGCGCCGCGTTTTCGTTCGAGCCGCGCACTACGCGAACCGTGCGCTCCACACGCGCGGCTTCGTACGCGGCCAGGGCGCGGTCGGCATCGTCGCGATGCCGGACCAGCGCGCGGGCCAGCACATAACCGTCTTCCAGTGCCATGGCCGCGCCCTGGCCCAGGAAAGGCAAGGTAGGATGCGCCGCGTCTCCCAGCATCGTCACTCGCCCTACGGACCAGCGTTGGATGGGCTCGCGCACCATCAGGGCCCACTTGAAATGCGTGTCTATGGCACGGATCATCAACTGAACGTCTTCATGCCAGCCTTCGAAGTTTGCCAGACAGTCTTTTAACGACCCTTGCTGGGTCCAAGATTCGACTTGCCAGTCAAGCCCCTCGACGATGCCCACAAAATTGGTCAGTTCGCCCCGACGCAGCGGATACTGGACGACGTGTCGACCCGGGCCGATCCAGTTGGTTCCGAGAGGCAGGCGCAGGTGCGCGGGCAGGCGTTCGGTTGGGATGACTCCGCGCCAAGCGTAGCAACCCGAGAAGCGCGCGCTGTCCGGCCCGATGATCGCCGCGCGAATACGCGAATGCACGCCGTCGGAGCCCACCACCAGATCGCCCTCCACCCTTTCGCCGTTTTCCAGTACGGCGGCCGGACGGGCGCCCGAGGTATCCACGGACACGCAGCGACTGGCCAGGCGAATAGCGGCGGGATCGAGCTGGCGTACACGCTGTTCCAAAGCGATATGCAGGTCTGCGCGATGGAACATGCAGAAAGGATGGCCGTACTTCTTGCGCGAATCACTGGCCAGGTCGTAGATGTCCCACGTGCGGCCGGTGCTCCAATGGCGAATGACCTTGCCGGTGGTTTCAGCACCCAGCATTGCAACAACGTCATCCATGCCCAACAAGCTCAGTACGCGGGTAGCGTTGGCGCTGAGTTGAATGCCCGCCCCCACTTCTCCAAGTTCGGCGGACTGCTCAAGGACGGTCACGCGAAAGCCCCGTTGCAAAAGGGCTAGCGCCGCGGTCAAGCCGCCCAGGCCCGCGCCGACGATCACGATACGTTCGATAGCCTGCGAATCAGCCATTTAAAGCCCGCCTCTGATGATCCAAATCAAGTTATCGAGTATTAGACATGCAGGCGCACTTCAAGTAAAACATGTTTATCAAATAAATTTAAAAGCAGAGCTAATGAATATTTCGCTACGTCAACTGAAGGCGCTTGTGGAGATCGCCCGCCTGAAAAGCTTCACCCGCGCCGCTGAAAATCTGCACATTACGCAACAGGGACTAAGCCTGATGGTTCAAGACATCGAAAAACAATTCGAATGCCGCCTGTTCGACCGCACGACGCGAACCATGTCGCTTACGCCGTCCGGGAAGCAACTGGTCGACGCTGCGCACCAGGCCATTTCGTCCTTGGAAACCGCGGCTTCCACTATCGGGCAGTTGTCTTCTCTGGCAAAAAGCACCTTATCTGTCGCCATTACCCCCCTTATCTCCGCCAGCGTGGTGCCACAGGCCCAAGCCATTTTCAGCAAGAAGCACCCCGATGTGACCGTTCGAATCGTCGATGTCGAACGCGGGATGATCCAGGGGCTGGTGGAGTCCGGGGAAGTGGATGTGGGTTTCGGCATGTTCGTGAAGCCTTCGTCCGGCATACAGCGCCGGCAAATCTTCCAGTGCGACATGGTGTGCATTTCGGCGCCAGCGCGCCCCTCTGCATCGCCGCTTTCCCGCGTGCGGAAGCTGCCCTGGTCCGAGCTGGCCGACCGACCACTGATCGGGCTGCCGCTCGACAATCCCGTACAACAGCTTGTCGACAGCCATTTGGCCAAGATTTCACGCGGTAATGAGCAACGCCCCACGTTCAACAATATTCCGACCATACTTGCGATGGTCGAAGCGGGCTTCGGCAGCACCATCCTGCCTTCGTTTGTCGTCTCTGCCGCGCGGCGCCTCAATGTCGAAGTCGCCCTGATGGAAGACCCCGTTGTTCCCATGAACTACTTCCAGATCAACCTCAAAGGCCGCGCCCGGGCCGAAACGGAATCCGATTTCGTCCAGTCGCTACTCGAAGTCATGCGGTCGCACTGCACGCTGCACAATGCCTGACCGTGTCGCCGCCCGCGGGCAGGCCGGCTACCAATGCACGCCCAGGCCCACCGAGTATTTTCTTTCGTTGGTGGAGTCTTTCCCCGACATGGTAATGCGGTTGTATCCCGCCTTGGCGTACAGCGACATCCACTGGGTGACGCTATAGCGCAAGCCAAGCTCGGCCTCCAGGTTGTAGTTTGATCCGTCCTTGAAGGGCCGGCTGAATTCGCCCGTGGTAAACACCTGCCATTGCTTGCCGGCCAGATAGCGCGTGAAGTTCCAGCCCAGACCCGCCGCCTGGAAGTTGTCACGTGTATCGTCGTGGTATTTGTAGCGCGTGTGCGTCAAGAAAGTCGTCATCGAAAACGCGCCCAGTTCATCGTCCCAGAACTGATAACCCGGGCCGGCGGCAAACACGACCTGGTGGGCGGGGTTGGCCATCTGGTCGCGACCGTAGCGCAAGCGCCCCCGCAGAAAAAGCTTTTCAGACACGAAACGGTCGACCATATACGCCGCGTTGTAGTTATAGGTGCCCACCACGCTGTCCTGAGTCTTGCGCGCGAAGTCGAACTTCAGTCCGTGGCGCCACCAGTCCCGCCGAGCCGTGGCGTGCGCCGCCGCGCTCCAGTTCTGGTTACTGCTCGACGCGTGGGTAGCATTCAGGGCAAGGTCGACGCCGCCGTCGAAGCTCCAGTCACGCATGAATACGTGTGCGTGTGGGCGCACAAGGCGTTCAATATCGGCCAGCGCCACCTCGCCAGGGGCGGCCGCTACCTCAGTTCCGACCGTCGGCTGCAAGGCGGCGGTATTTCCGAGCTGGCCGGTGGAGGCTAATCGCGCCTCATACCCCGAAGGCAGGCCTTTTGCGCGCATAAGCATCGGATCGTCTGTTTGAAGCTGTGCAACCTTGTCCCAGGCGATGCGGATTTCGCCCGCGTAGTCAGTGCTTAGAACAAGCGTACCGCTGTCCATCAGCAGCACGTCACCGGTAAGCTTGTCGCCGTTGGTCAAGACCACTGTATCCGCCCATGCGCATGACACGGCCAGCCACAATGCCGCAAATATGAAGCCACTACGCCCCTTCCTGAGATTACACACCGCCAAAAACCTCCCCTCGCTGTTGTCATTAAAAGAAAAATAAAAACAGGCGCTGTTACATAGCGCCTGTGCGGGTAATGCTAACAGGCCTGACCTTACGGGGGCAAGGCGCGTCGGCGCGTGGCGCAGAATTTTCTTACTTTTCGGATCAGAAATAGCTGTACGAACGATAATAGTTTGCATTATTATCTAGCCTTTATCGTCCTTTGGAATCGAGGTTCCGACAATGACGGCCGCAGCATCGCTTAAAACCTGGTACTGGTGGCATAAATGGACAAGTCTCGTCTGCACGCTGTTTTTGCTGGTAATTTGCATTACCGGCCTGCCACTGGTCTTCCATGAAGAAATCGAACACTGGCTCGAAGAGGGCAAGCCGTACGCTGTCGTTGAGGAAGGCGCGCCCAGAGCCCCGGTCGATCAACTCATGGCGTCGGCCCGGGCGCAATACCCGAACGAGGTTGTTGAATATGTCTACTTCGATGACCATCACCCTGCCGTCTATATCGGCATGTCTCCGTCGCACGCGGGCGACCCCAAGCTCACGCACTACATGCGTTTCGATGCTCACACCGGCGAGCTGCTGCACGACGCGCCGACAGTGCAAGAAGAACAGTTCAGCTTCATGGGGTTCATGCTGGCCCTTCATGTCGACTGGTTCACTGGCTTGCCCGGCCAGCTTTTCCTGGGCCTCATGGGGTTGCTGTTCGTCATAGCCCTGGTCTCGGGCGTCGTTCTGTACGGTCCATTCATGAAGAAGCTTGATTTCGGTACGGTGCGCAAAGACCGATCTCGCCGGCTGAAGTGGCTTGACGTACACAACCTGCTGGGCATTGTTCTACTTGGATGGATGATGGTGGTGGGCCTGACCGGCATCATCAATGAACTGTCGCGCCCTCTGTTCGCCCTGTGGCAAAGCACCGACGTGGTCGAACTGACGGCCGCCTACCGTGACACGCAGCCAACACAGCAACTGGCCTCTGCCGATGCAGCGCTGCGGGCCGCAGCCCAGGCTGTACCCAACCACCGCATCATCAGCTTCAGCCATCCCGGAAACCAGTTTGCCACGCCGCATCACTATATGGTGTGGACACACGGCGCCACGCCCTTTACTTCTCATCTGATCATCCCGGTGCTCGTCGATGCCGCCACAGCCGAGGTAACGGCGGTGGCCAAGCCGCCGTGGTATCTGACCGTGCTGGCATTGTCGCAGCCCCTGCATTTCGGCGACTACGGCGGGCTGCCCCTGAAAATACTATGGGCCTTGCTGGATCTTTTGACCATCGTGGTGCTGGTCAGCGGCCTGTACCTGTGGTTTGCGCGCCGCAAAGCCACTGACGCCCGCGTCGCCCATCTCATGCAAGCACGACGGCACCCGCCGGAGGCCGCGCTGGCCAAAGCCGCGCATGCCAACTCTGTTTCAGAGCCCATGGAAGGCAGTTCGACCGGAGCCGGCTCATGACACTGCGCAAATACCCAATAACAAGAATTTGGGGCGTGCCCATCGCCCTGATCGTGCTCACCTGCGTCGGGCTGCTGTCCGCCTTGCTGGGCACCGGAATCTGGCACTGGGCCTCGTGGCTCTGTCTGGCGATTCCGCTGGGCGCCGGTATCGGCTACTGGCTGCGTCCTCGCAAGAAGTCGCCCTCGTAGCTCATCGGCATACAACTCTATTTATCGCAGCACACACCACGGAGTACGCAATGCCCCATTCATTGTCGGGCCGGCCCGCAGCCCGGGCGGCCGCAGCATTGGCGTCGACCGGTTTTCTGGCCGCCTCGCTAAGCTGCGCACCAGCTATCGCTCAAACCGCCACTTCATCGCCCGCCGCAACCCAAACGTTAAGCCCCATCACCGTCAGGAATAGCGGCGGCGCCCTGGACCCGGTTGAAGGCTATACCGCCACGTCGGCGCTCAGCGCATCCAAGACAGACACGCCCCTGATCGAAACACCACAGTCCGTTACTGTGATTACAGCAGATCAGATCCGTGATCAAGGCGCCCAAGGGCTGCAAGACGCCCTGAACTACGCGGCTGGGGTAAGGTCGGACGCCTACGGGCTTGATTCACGTTCAGACAACTTCGCCGTGCGCGGGGCAACGCCCACCACCTATCTTGATGGTCTTCGCACCAACTACCAGTACTACACCAGCACCACGCGAACCGAGCCCTACACCCTGGAACGCATCGAGGTGCTGCGCGGCCCATCCTCGATGCTGTATGGCCAGGGCAGCACGGCGGGCGTGGTGAATATGGTGTCCAAACGTCCGCAGGCGGAAACCTCGCGAGAGGTCGGCATCCAGTACGGTTCGCACAACCGCCGCCAGATCCAGGCTGACCTGACAGGCGCTTTGGATGAAGACGGACGCTGGCTTTACCGCGTGGTGGCGCTTGGACGCAAGTCGGACACCATGGTCGACCATGTGCGAGACGACCGCCTGGTGTTCGCCCCGTCGTTTACCTGGCAGCCTTCGGATCGCACGTCCTTAACGCTGATGGCGCTTTGGCAAGACGATAAATCGGGGTCCACCGCCCAATTCTTTCCGTGGGAAGGAACCTTGCTGGACAACCCCAACGGCCAGATCGATACCCGTACTTTCATCGGTGACCCTGACTGGGACCGGTACGACTCCAGCCGCCGCTCGATCGGCTGGGCCTTCGAACACGAACTCAATGACAACTGGACGGTGCGGCAGAATGCGCGCTGGTCATACAACCACGTGGACTATCGCAGCTTGTACGGAGATTCGTTCTCGCTGCCGGGGGGCTGGGCTGCAGACCCCATCAACAAACGCCTGATCGGACGCTACGCCTGGGGCTCGGACACCACCGTACGCATGGCTCAGGCGGACCAGCACCTGCACGGAAAGTTCGACACCGGCCCTCTACGGCACGACCTGCTCATCGGCGCCGAGTTCACCCACGCCAAGCACGAAGAATCCACCGCCTATGAAGACCCGGCAACCGTACCGCTGATAGACGCCTACAACCCGGTGTATCCCAACTATACGCCGCCCGCCTTCTTTGGCAGCCCCACCATGCGCCAGCGCGACATGGGCGTTTACATCCAGGACCAGATGAGCCTGGACAACTGGATCTTCGTAGCGGGCCTGCGTCGCGATCAGTCCAAGAACAGGGTGGACGGTTCGGCCAGTCATGACAGCAAGGCCATCAGCAAGCGCTTCGGCCTGCTGTACGCCTTCCCTATCGGCGTATCGCCATACGTCAGCTACAGCGAATCGTTCACTCCCGAGCTGGGCCGCGATGCCGCCGGCAACGCCTTCGTGCCTTTGCGAGGCAAACAATGGGAAGCCGGACTTAAATACGAATCACCCGACCGGTCTACCCTGGCTAATGTCTCGGTATATACATTGCGCGAAGAGAACCGCCTCATCGCCGACCCCAACAACCCCTTGCAAAACACTCAAGCAGGCGAGACCCGCAACCGGGGGGTGGAACTGGAATTGAAGACCTCCGTGGCCAATGACCTGGACCTGATCGTCAACTACAACTATCTGGACGTGGATGACCAGTTGGAAGGACAGCCCAGGCATCAAGCCTCGGCATGGGGCAAATACCGCTTCGCCCTGAACGACATGCCCGGGTTCTCGGTGGGTGCGGGCGTACGCTGGTTCAGCAGCTTTCGCGATGGCAGCGGCCCCGAAGTGCCCAGCCTGACCCTCGTCGACGCCATGCTGGCATACGACACAAAACACTGGCGCCTGGCCTTGAACGCCAACAACCTGTTCGACAAGGTATACGTATCGACATGCCTGGAGCGTGGCGACTGCTGGTATGGCGCGCGCCGGTCGGTAGTGGCCAGCGCTACGTATAAGTTCTAAGAAACCGGGCGGGGCAACCGTGAACCAGCCTGTCCTTTGTCACATCAGGCTTCATAATTGCTATAGGGTAACGGCCCCAGGAGCTTACGATGAAGTCCGAACGACAAAAAATGATCGCAGGAGAGCTCTACCATCCACTGGACAAAGAGCTGACCGCCGCCCGCATACGTGCACGAAACTTGTGTCGGGCCCTTGATGCCGCGGGCGATAACGACCAAGCGCGCCAGGAAGTGCTTTGCGAGCTGCTCGCCGCAGGCGCCGGCTCTGCCATTGTGCAAACGCCGTTCTACTGCGATTACGGCTTCAACATCCATCTGGGCGAGCGGGTCTTCTTCAATTTCAATTGCGTCATTCTGGATGTGTGCAGGGTAGATATCGGCCACTTCACGCTGCTTGGTCCTGCGGTGCAAATCTATACCGCCATGCATCCCATGAATGCCCAAGAGCGTCGGCAAGCCGAGTACGGCAAACCTGTATGCATAGGCTCGGATGTATGGGTGGGCGGGGGCGCCATTATTTTGCCGGGTGTAAACATAGGGTCTGACACCGTGATTGGCGCGGGCAGTGTGGTGACACGCGATGTTCCAGCCGGCGTCTTCGCAGCAGGCAACCCTTGCCGAGTCGTTCGTGAGTTAACCGTGTAGCCATGTGCCAGCGAGCACAGCTTCAAGCGCCGCCCATCGCGATCAGGTCGGTGACACCAGAGTCTCGTCCCAACTGAGACAACATGGCCGTAACCTGCCCTCGGCGGCACACCGAATACGGTTTACACCTCATGCGCCACCGTCCGATGGATATTTGTATTTCTGATGTACATAGTGTGTTGAGTATTTTCGTTTTACAAATTATAATTTGTATAGTGAAAATACAGCACAAGGTTTGTATGCCAGACTTTACTATTCGCACCGCAGAACAGCTTCCGGTACTGCTCCAAGCGTTTCGCAAGCAAGCTGGGTTGACCCAATCCGCTGTGGCGATGCGCCTGGGCATCACGCAACAGACGCTCTCCGCCTTGGAGCGCAACGCAGAAAAAGTCAGTGCGGACCGACTCCTGGCGCTTTTAAGCATCTTGGGTGTGGAACTGGTGCTGCGCCAGGGCCGCGGCTCACCAGCACCAAAGCCGCCAACTGGTCCGAATTGGTAAGCCATGGGTCGACGCTCTCACACTCAGGCCTTGTATCTCTGGATGAACGGCGCTTTCGTCGGCACCTGGAGCGTGCGGCCCCACGTTGGCGACACATTGCAGTACGACAGCGGCTGGGCGGCTTCCGGACAAGGCCGGCCGCTGTCCCTGTCACTGCCTTTTACACCGGGCAACCAGCCGCATCGTGGCAATGCCGTACGTGCCTACTTCGAGAATCTGCTCCCAGACAGCCAAGATATCCGCGAACGTGTCGCGCGCCGGTTTCAAGCGGGCTCGACGGAGGCGTTCGCGTTGCTGGCAGAGGTTGGACGAGATTGCGTGGGGGCACTGCAGATACTTCCTGACAACGTTCCACCCGAGGGCGTCCAAGAAGTGAAGGCAACGCCGCTGAACGACGCCCAGGTGGCCAAAGTATTGCGCAACACCCTGACACCGGCATCGCTAGTCAGCCAAGGCAGTGCAGATGTCGACTTTCGGATTTCCATCGCAGGTGCACAAGAAAAGACAGCCCTGTTGTGGCTCAATGGCCAGTGGTGTGTGCCACATGGCTCGACGCCAACCACGCATATATTCAAACTACCACTAGGCCCGGTCGGCAACCTCAGATTCGATATGAGCGGGTCGGTCGAAAATGAATGGCTGTGTTCCCAGATTCTGCACGCATACGGTCTGCCAGTGGCGAGCACGCAAGTCCTGCAGTTCGAGGATATGAAGGTGCTTTCCATCGAGCGCTTCGACCGCACGTGGTGGGAGAACGAAGAAGGCAAGAGATGGCTTCTCCGGCTACCTCAGGAAGACATGTGCCAGGCAACCGGAACCCCGCCGCACCTGAAGTACGAGTCCGACGGAGGACCCGGAATGCATACCATCATGAAACTGCTGGCCACCTCCCGAGACGCTGACCATGACCGGCGTACGTTCTTCCAGGCCCAAGTCCTCTTCTGGATGCTTCGAGCCACCGACGGCCATGCGAAGAACTTCAGCATTTTCCTGCGCCCTGGCGGAACCTATGAACTCACTCCGCTGTACGACGTGCTCTCTGCCTACCCGGTCATCGGTACAGGCGTGAACCAGTTATCTCCATTCAAGGCGAAGATGGCAATGGCGGTGCGCTCAAAAAACGCGCACTGGGCCATGCGGGACATTGTGCGTCGGCATTGGCTGGCTGTGGGCACAGAGCATGGCGTCGTGACTGCGGATGGCCGCGGCACCGAGGCGGTACTCGACGAGATAGCGGCACAGACCCCGGAAGTAATACGCACGGTCCGCGCACTGCTGCCCGATAAATTTCCCGAACATATCGCCGACAGTATCCTCAACGGACTACAGGACGCAGCCGATAAATTGGCCGGTTAGCCATGAGGCACAGGCTGCCACCGCTTGTTCCTGGTTGGGCTATTACCAGGAACAGGGCTTACTAAACTGCTGCCGGCACTGCCGGCGATCGGCCCAAGCAAATGGTCGCCGACCCAGCACTGCCCTGCTTATCCCGTAAAACTGGCCGCCTATTTCCGAAGCCGACAAAAATCAAGTATCAATATTCCCCGCCTGCAGCGCATGTTTTTCAATAAACGCGCGTCTGGGCTCGACGTTATCTCCCATCAGGGTTGTGAATACTTCATCCGCAGCAATGGCGTCTTCTATCTGCACACGCAACAAGCGGCGTACGCTGGGGTCCATGGTGGTTTCCCACAGCTGTGAGGGGTTCATTTCGCCCAGGCCTTTGTAGCGCTGCTTGCTGACGCTGCGCTCTGCTTCGGCGCGCAGGAACTGCATGGCTTCGCGGAAGTCGCCGATGGGCTTTTGCTTGCGCTTGTCGCCTTCGCCACGAGCAATGACGCCGCCTTCGCCGATAAGGCCAGAGAATGTCTTGCCGGCCTTGACCAGTATGGCGTAGTCGGCGCCCAGCACGAATACGCGGTCGAAGATGGTAACGCGCACGTTGCCGTGATGCATGCGCTTGACGACCAATCGCCACGCCGTGTCGTCTTCGTTAGCCTCGACCTCGACCTTCACATCGGGCATGGCGGGGTCTTCGATGGCGGCTTGCAGCCGGCGAGCGGAATCGGCAGCGCTTTCGGCGCTGCTAAGGTCAAGCTCGACGCCTTCGGCAATAGCCGAGAGCGAGTCAACGTCCATCTGCCTGGTCAAACGATTGATGACCGCATCAGCCATGATGTAGTGGCGCGCCAATTCGCCCAACGCATCGCCGCTGATTGGGTTGGCGCCCTTGCTGGGGATCAGTTCGGCATCTTTCAGGGCCACTTGCATCATGTACTGGGCTTCTTCCTGGTCGTCCTTCAGGTAGCGCTCGTCTCGGCCAACCTTTACCTTGTAGAGCGGCGGCTGGGCAATATATACATAGCCGCCGTCGATAAGTTCGGGCATCTGGCGATACAGCAGGGTAAGCAGCAAGGTACGAATGTGTGCGCCGTCGACGTCGGCGTCGGTCATGATGATGATGCGGTGGTAACGCAGCTTTTCGATGTTGAAATCAGGGCCGATGCCGGTACCGAGCGCGGTGATCAGGGTGGTGATGGCCTCGCTGGCGATCAGCCTGTCAAAGCGCGCTTTTTCCACGTTCAGCACCTTTCCGCGCAGCGGCAGAATGGCCTGGAACTTACGGTCGCGGCCTTGCTTGGCGGAACCTCCGGCCGAGTCACCCTCAACAATGTAGATTTCGCTTTTGGCGGGGTCCTTCTCTTGGCAATCGGCCAGCTTCCCTGGCAGGCCCGCCCCTTCGAGCACGCTTTTGCGGCGAGTCATTTCGCGGGCTTTGCGCGCGGCATCACGGGCGCGGGCGGCCTCGATGATCTTGTTGCACAGGGCCTTGGCATCGTTGGGGTTTTCAAGCAACCAGGTTTCCAACGTACGCGACACAGCTTCTTCGACTGCCGGACGCACTTCGCTGGAAACCAGCTTGTCTTTAGTTTGGCTGCTGAACTTGGGCTCGGGCACTTTCACCGAAAGCACGCAGGCCAGGCCCTCGCGCATGTCGTCGCCGGTGGTGTCGACCCTGGCTTTCTTGGCCATCTCGTTATCGGCAATGTACTTGTTCAGGATGCGGGTCATGGCGGCCCGCAAGCCGGTAAGGTGGGTGCCGCCGTCGCGCTGCGGAATATTGTTGGTGAAGCACAGCACGGTTTCGGTGTAGCTATCGTTCCATTGCATGGCAACGTCAACACCAATGGTGGCGTCGGCCACCGTAGATTCGGTGCTTACCGCAAACACATTGGGATGCAACACCGTCTTGGCTCGATTGATGTACTCAACGAAACCCTTGACCCCGCCCAGGAAGGCGAAGTCTTCTTCTTTGCCCTGGCGCTCGTCGACGAGCCGGATCTTGACGCCGTTGTTCAAGAAAGACAGCTCGCGCAGCCGCTTGGCCAAGATATCGTAGTGGTACTCGATGTTTTCAAAAATAGTGTCGTCAGCCAGGAAATGCACCCGGGTACCCTGCTGATCGGCCGTGCCGGTGACATGCAGGGGCTCGACACGCTCGCCCTGGCGAAACTCTATTTCGTGGGTATTGCCCTTGCGCCAGATGGTAAGGCGCAGCCATGCCGACAAGGCATTCACGCAAGACACGCCCACGCCGTGCAAACCGCCCGATACCTTGTACGAGTTGTGGTCGAACTTTCCGCCGGCATGCAGCTCGGTCATTACGATCTCGGCGGCGCTGCGCCCTTCCTCGTCGTCTTTGTGAATATCGGTGGGAATGCCCCGGCCGTTATCGGTTACCGAGATACTGTTATCAGCATGGATGGTAACGACAATGTCGTCGCAGTAGCCGGCCAGCGCTTCGTCAATGGCGTTGTCGACCACCTCGAAAACCATATGATGAAGACCCGTTCCATCGGATGTGTCGCCGATGTACATGCCCGGACGCTTGCGGACAGCTTCCAGGCCTTTGAGCATCTTGATGGAATCGGCGCCGTAGCCTGCTTCACTGGCAATCGTGGTTTGATCTGACATAACTGAATTTAGAACCTTAAATGCGCCTTACGGCGAATGACCGCGCGGCAAAAGGCCGCCGGCCTACCAACGGGCATCGGAAAAATCAGATGCGCATCGGCATGACGACATACTTGAATTGATCGTCATCGGGGGAGGTGATAAGCGCGGACGCGTTGACGTCGGGCTGTACCGACCACCTGACCATTTCGGTCTTGACGTTTGCGAGAACATCGAGCAAATAGCTGACGTTGAAACCGACATCCAGCGGCTCGTGGCTGTAGTCGATGTCGATTTCTTCCAGCGCCTCTTCTTGTTCGGCGTTGGATGAGGTTATTTTAAGCTGGTTGTCTGAAAGCTGGATTCTCACGCCCTTTAGCTTATCAGTTGTAAGAATTGCCGCACGCTGCAGGCTGCCTTGCAGAATTTCGCGATTGACCAGGAAATGCCGCGTGTAGTTGGTAGGGATGACGCGGGTGAAATCGGGAAACTTGCCTTCAACCAATTTGGACACCAGCTCGACATCGCCAAAGCGGAAACGAATCTGGCCCGGCGCCACGTCGATGTCGACGAGGTCGTCGTTATCGCCCAAGAGACGCTGCATCTCAAGAACAGTTTTGCGCGGCACGATCACGTCATGCCTGCTTTCGATGCCTTCTACCTCGGTGCCGCTATGAGCCAGGCGATGGCCGTCGGTAGCCACGGCACGCACCCAGCCCGGCTCGAATACGAACAGCAAGCCGTTCAGGTAATAGCGAATATCTTGTTGCGCCATGGCAAAGTGCACCATGTTGAACAAGTGCTTGAGTGTTTTTTGCGGCAACGAGAACGAAACATCCCATTTTTCGGGCTGCGCCAAGGTGGGGAAGTCGTCAGACGCCAGTGTTTGCAGGGCGAAGCGGCTTTTGCCCGATTGCACCGTAAGCTTGCCCGAGGCAAGTGCCACTTTCACTTCGCCCGAGTCGGGCAGCGCGCGCAAAATATCCAGCAGCTTGCGGGCTGCAACCGTGGTCGATTCGCTGGCATCGCCAAGGCCGAACTGCGCATGCGTTGTAATTTGCACTTCAAGATCGGTGGCAATAAATGCAAGGTCTTGGCCCTGCTTGCGTAACAGGATATTGGCTAGAATGGGCAACGTATTTCTTCTTTCGACTATTCCCGCCACCGTGGACAACGGTTTCAACAAGGCATCGCGAGTCGTTTGTATGAGTTGCATGGTTATCCTTTTAAGGTTTGTTCTAATACGTGTAATGCGTGATTAAGTTCTGACTGCTTGGAACGCAAATCGGATATCTTGCGCACGGCATGCAACACCGTGGTGTGATCGCGCCCGCCAAACAAGTCGCCTATCTCGGGCAGGCTTTTTTGCGTAAGTTCTTTGGCCAGGTACATGGCGATCTGCCTGGGTAGTGCAATATTGGCCGGCCGACGTTTCGAATACATGTCGGCCACCTTGATCTTATAAAAATCTGCCACCGTCTTCTGGATGTTCTCGACCGTGATCTGGCCGTTTGACACCGAAAGCAGGTCTTTGAGGGCGTCTTTGCACACCTCGACCGTAAGCACCTCGCGCCCGTGGAACCTTGCGTAAGCCGAAACCTTGCGCAATGCCCCCTCGAGCTCGCGTACGTTGCTTCGCAGATGCTTGGCGATGAAAAACGCCACCTCTTCGGGCATGGTGACGCCCTCGGCCTCGGCCTTGCGCAGCAAAATGGCCACCCTCATTTCCAGCTCGGGCGGCTCAATGGCCACGGTCAGGCCGGAATCAAAGCGGGAAATGAGCCGGCTGTCGATGTTGGACAGCTCTTTGGGATAGGTGTCCGAAGTGATGATGATCTGCTTGCGCTGAGCCACCATGGCTTCGAACGCATAGAAAAACTCTTCCTGGGTGCGGTTCTTGCCCGCGAAAAACTGGATATCGTCAATAAGAAGCAGGTCGAGCGAATGATAATAGCGCTTGAATTCGTCGAAAGCCTTACGTTGGTAGGCTTTGACAACATCGGACACGTATTGGTCAGCATGGACGTAGCGCACGCGAGTGCCCTTGCCGCTTTGCAGCAGGGCATTGCCAATGGCATGGATCAGGTGAGTCTTGCCCAGGCCCACGCCGCCATACAAGAACAGCGGGTTATATGAAACGCCCGGGTTTTCCGCCACCTGAAGGGCAGCGGCACGCGCCAACTGGTTTGCCTTGCCCGTTACGAAATTATCGAAGCGCAATTCGGTATTCAGGCGCGAGCGGTCATGAATGACCTCGGCGGCCGCCGCTTGTTGCGGCGCAGAGTTTTCAGTGGTTTGCGTGGAGTTTGCGTCGGCAGCCGGCGGCGGAGGCGCTGGAACCTGCCCCGAGGGACGGATCGATGCGGCGCTGGCGGCCGCCAGCTCGAACGCCACCTGGACGGGGCGTTCGTACCACTCGCTGGCCAGGGTTTCGATCTGATGAGAGAAATTCTTGCGCACCCAGTCAAGCTTGAAGCGATTGGGCGCAGACACGCGCAAGACCGCCTGCGTTTCGTCGAACGCCAGCGGAACCAGGGGGCGTATCCATGCACTAATTTGCTGAGGAGGTAGGTCTTGCTCCAGACGCTGAACGCAAGTCTGCCAAAATTCTTTCATGTCCACCACTTGAGTAAACCTCGATTCTACCCTGTTGGAGGCCAAGTTATCCACAAGGCGGGACAACTTGGACACCCCGGCGGGTACGCTATTATTTGACTAAAAACCCACAATCTGTTGAAATGATGGGCTTTTGCAATTTTTGATTGCCGTTGCCGTCATTGAGCTATTTGCTTTAAAGAAGAAAACTTCCAAAGCAAAACTCTTAGGCAGGCCGAAGCTCTTGCCTTCAAAACGAACGCTTCAAGATGCTCGTCTTTTAAGGTTGCCGCTTTAGGCTCACACCCCCCAAACACCCCAATTTCGTTCCGGTACACACCATGAAACGCACTTTCCAACCTTCCGTTACCCGCCGCAAGCGCACCCATGGCTTTCTCGTGCGCATGAAGTCCCGCGGCGGCCGCGCCGTAATCAATGCCCGTCGCGCCAAGGGTCGCAAGCGTCTGGCCGTCTAAGCCCGTCGCCGGCTTTCAAGCCGAAAGCCGCCGAGCCCGCATATGCGTGCCACGCTTAGTCCGGCGGCGCGCCTGCACCGCCCCTCCGAGTTCGTCGCGGCCCTTAAAGGCCGGCGCGTCGCG
>NZ_JBIQLE010000010.1:0-117488 GCF_044464525.1 Pusillimonas sp. | reverse complement strand
ACATGGCCGCCCGGCTGGACATCACACAGCCGGCGTATGCACAACAAGAAAACAGCCAGCGCTTGCGCAAAGCCACACGCGACAAAATTGCCGCTGCCCTGGGCATATCAACCGCACAGCTCGATTTCTAACCCGCCGAGGAGCCCGATACATGGGCCGTTTGCCAGGCATTCGCCATTGCCTCTTCCAGTTTTATACGCACGCATACGTACTTCCCGTGGCTGCCCCCAGAGAATGTTTGCCTTCATACTCTAAGAACCGATTCGTCGTAGTTGGTACGGTCAAATAAACACAAATTTGTGTTAGAATTAGGGTATCCTAGTGCGCTATCGCATCTTTCAATGGATCGACCCGCGCACTAACGAAGGCGCTTGGTCGGCCACATACGATCGTCTTGGAGACATCGGCCAAGCAACGGCCGACACTCGTGTCTTATATCTTCGAGACCAGGCTCCACCGATGTGGGTTAATCCTCATGCACGCAGGCTGGCGTGGCACGTAAACCCCGACTGCAAAGACATCTATGAAATCAGGTTCAAAGCTAACAACGCCCAGCAGCGGCCTATGGGCTACTTTGGGCCCTGCCCAGGAATCTTCACCATCGTCCTCTGGGCAACACACAAAGGCAAACACTGGAGCCCGAGGGGTTTCTGCCGCATTGCAAGAGAGCGATGGCAAGCAATTCAAAACGGCACCGCAAAAAGCCTTGAGGTCGAGATCGACTAAATCCAGCAAGCGCCTTGAACGCTTGCGCTCCAAGGCTTACCGCTCGTCCATGGCGCAAGAGAACGCCATGACACGTATTGCGATCCAGGTTCGCCTGATGCGGGAAAAGGCTGGTCTGTCCCAAGCGGAACTGGCGGAACGAATCGGTACAAAACAAGGCGCCATAGCGCGCCTGGAAAGCATGGCTTATGGGAAGTTCTCCATGGCCACGCTTCATAAAGTTGCCGATTTTTTCGATGTGGTCGCTTGGGTAGAGTTCGTACCTTTTTCAACCCTGCTGGCACGCACGTCCGACTTATCTGCCGAAGCCCTTACTCCGGCCGCCTACTCGGAAGAGTTTGGCGATGCAAAGCAGCCGCGCGGGTCCTGACGCTAATTTTCTGGCTGGTCAGCGCTTGCGCGAACTGGTCATGTTTTCGCGTATGCGGTTAAGCAGGTAGTGCAGGGTTTCCTGCTCGTCCATGCTTAGTCCGCGCACGGCGCGGGTATAGATTTCCCAGGCCAGCGGCAGCACGTGGCGGAACTGTTCTTTGCCGGCGGGAAGTATCTTGATGGCCACCATGCGGTTGTCTTGGGGGTTGGGCAGCCGGGCCACATAGCCCGACCTTTCCATAACAGTCAAAGCTCGCGAAAGCGTGGCCTGGTCGACGCCGGTATAGCGGCCCAGGGCGCTGACACCCAGGCCGTCGGTTTCCGTTAAAAATGCCAGCACCCGCCAGTGCAGCAGGGTCATGCCCTCGCTGCGCAACACTTGCTGGAAGTCGGCGTTAAGCGCGGCGGTGGCCTGGTTCAGCACATAGGGCATGAAAGTGTCATGCCCCAGGTACGGCGGCGCCTCTGCGTCCAGTCTGCGTGCATGAAGCTGCTTAACTTTGGTATTGGCCACGTCCATTTTCGCCCTTCTTCTTTGTGTTCATTTGTATTGCCACAATGCGCGCGCCCCTTGTACCAACATTCGCCATGGCCACGCTGTAGTGTGCTTTGGCCCTGCCTGAGGGCGCGGCCCACCCTTGAGGCTGCCGCGGTTGGGCGTATGTTCGATCTGTGCCAGATTTCACTGTGCTTGCCTTCATCCGGAATGATCCACCTTGCGCTGAACGAAGCCGATGAAGCTGTTAAGCGCCAGGCCCACGGCGCAGATCCACACCAGGGGTACGAACATGTCCAGCGTGCGGTAGGCACGCGCGGCGACGGTAAGCGTGTGGCCCAGCCCATCGGTGGAGGCGATCATTTCCGCCAGGAAGACGACGACGCAGGCGATGACGCTAGCCACACGCACACCGGCCAGCACGGTGGGCACGATGGCCGGCAGGGTCACCTTCCAAAGGCACGCGGCGCGGCTGGTGCCGGCGGCGCGGGCCGACCAGATAAGCTTTTGATCGACGCTGCGGGCAGCCGCCCAGGTGGCCATCAACACGGGGAACAACGCATCGGCCACAATGAGGGCGATTTTGGAGGAGTTTTCGAAGCCCAGTATCAGTATCAGCGCGGGGTACAGGGCGATCTTGGGTATCGGCGCAAGCAAGCGCACCAGGGCGTCAAGCACGGCGGCGGCAACACGCGACAGCTGGGCCGCCAGCCCCAGCACCACGCCCAAGACAATGGCTATGGCCAAACCCGCCACCAGCCGATACAGGGTAATGCCAAAGTGCTGCCAGAACTCAGCGGCCGAGGCCAGTTCAACCATGCGCGCGGCAATAGACGTAGGGGCCGGCAACAGTTGCGGCTCGACCCAACCCATGCGGCAGACCAGCTCCCAGATGATTAGGGCGGCCAGCGGCGACAACAGCCGCTTGAAGCCGGAAAGCCGGCGCCACTGCACGGCGGCGCGGGGGCCGGCCGGCATCAGATTGCCTGTGGCGGAGGCCGGCCTATTCATGGGCTTCTCCAGTTTGCGGCGCACGCCCTCGACCTGTTCTTGTTCGCCTTGTAGCCGGCAAGCGCAGCACCGGATTCGTACCTGGACACAATTGCCGGTTCGCAGCCCAACCAGGCCGAAGGTGGAATGAAGCCGGGCTTTCTGTACGCGTACTCGATGTGGCACGTAAGGTTCATGTTGCTCCAGTTTGCTAATGCAGGGACGAGCCGGCGGATGTGTCGGCCCAGTGCGTCAGATAGCGCCGCACTCGCTCGAATATCCAGTCCAGCACGAAACCCATCACCGCCAGAACGAGTATTACCGCGTACACCGTGGCGTACTGGGCCATGTCCATGGAGGTGAACAACAGGTTGCCCACCCCCTCTTGGCGCGCGATCATTTCAGAGGACACCATCACGATCAGCGCCATGACAACGCCCACCCGGCAACCGATAAGAATCTCGGGCAGCGCGGCCGGCAGCACGATACGGAAGAGGCGCTTGATGGGGCCCATGCCCATGGCCTGGGCTGTCCAGACAAGTTTTTTCTCGATGCGGCAGGCGCCCTGGTAGCTGTGGAAAAGCACGGGCAGGCTCACGCCCATGGCAATGACAAGTATCTTGGAAAAGCTGCCCAGGCCGAACCAAAGCATCAAGATCGGCATCAAGGCGGCTTTTGGCATGGGGTAGGCCAGCGACACCAAGGGATAGAAAATGTCGTACACCGCCTTGCTGCGCCCCATGGCCAGGCCCAGCGGAATAGCGAACACCAGCGCCCAGACATAGCCGGCGAACATGCGCCCGGTCGACTGCGCAATGGCCCAGATGGCGTTCGGGTCGAACACGATGGCGGGCAGTTCTTTCAGGGCCGTGATGGGCCCCGGAAAAGAACTGAAGCCCATCAACCGGGACAGCGCCCCCCACGCCAGGCCCAACAGCACGACCGCCACCAGGAAAGCCAGGGCGGGGCTCTCGTACCAGCGAAGCGATCGCTTGGCCTGGCTCATGCGGCAACCTCGCCGACCAGCAGGTGTTCAAGGTGGATAACGTATTCTTGATAGCGCGGGCAACGCAGCAGCTCGGCGCGTACGCGCGGTCGCGGCAGGTCGATGTCGACGATCTCTCGCACCGTGCCCGGCGTTCCGCTAAGCACCACCACGCGGTCGGACAAGTACACCGCCTCCTCCACGCTGTGCGTGACGAACAGCACGGTGTTCTTCAGTTGCTCCCACAAGCCCAGCAGGCCGGTTTGCAGCTTGATGCGGGTATGGGCGTCGAGCGCGCCAAAGGGTTCGTCCATGAGCAGGATGGCCGGCTCGTAGGCCAGGGTGCGGGCGATGGCGGCGCGCTGGCGCATGCCCCCCGAAAGTTCGCGCGGATAGAAATGGGCGTAGTCCTTGAGCTTGACCTTGTCGAGCCAGTGCATGGCTTTTTCTTCGGCCTGGGCCTTGGCCACGCCCTGCTCGCGCAGGCCGTAAGCCACATTGCTGATTACGGTCTTCCAGGGGAACAAGGCATATTCCTGGAACACGGGGCCGCGATCGGGTCCGGGCTTGTCTATGACCCGGCCGTCGACCTTGACGCTACCCTCGGTGGCTTGCTCGAACCCGCCCACAATGTATAGCAAGGTGCTTTTGCCGCAACCGCTGGGGCCAAGAATGGAGACGAACTGGCCGTCGGGCACCTGCAAGGAGATATCGCGAATGGCGGTATGCTCGGTGCCCCGGGCGGTGTGGAAGGTTTTGCCAAGTTGTTCGATACTGATCATGCGATCTGATCCTTTAGCGGCTGGAAATAAAACCGCGCAGCCTATGCCCGGCCCGGCGTCGCGCCCCTATCAAGGTTGAGGCTAAAGCGACGCCGGGTGCAAGGCTTGTTACTTGATTGGCGCCATAATGTCTTCGCGCACGAAATTGCCCACATCAACCGGCTTGGCCAGGAAACCGGCCCTGTGCTGCAAGGTGATGGTTTCCTGAATGGAATGCAGGTTGGGCGCCATGTCGGGGGCATGGGCAAAGTCTTTCTCGGTGAACAGATACTTGTCGAGCAGCTCGGCCGGCGCGCGCGTTATCTCGGAAGCCACTGCCACGGCCAGGCTGCGGTCTTCAAGCAGCTTCGACATGGCAAGCTGCAGGTCTTTCACATAGGCCTTTACCACTTCGGGGTTCTTGTCGGCGTAGGTTTTGCTGCAGGCTTCGAAAATCTGCACGGTGGGCGACTGCACCTCGGACAGCGCGAACAGCTTGCGGATGTCGCCCTTTTCTTCGGCCAGCAAGGCAAAAGGCTGTACCAGCGCGCCGGCATCGACTCGGCCCGAACGGATGGCGTCAGCCGATGCGGGGAAACCGGTTTCTACGATTTTCACGTCTTTTTCTGGATCGATGCCATTCTGCTTAAGCCACAGTATCATCTGAAAGTACACGCCCGAGCCGTAGGCGTTGGTGCCTATGACCTTGCCTTTAAGGTCTTCGGCGCTTTTGATCGGGCCGTCTTTTTTCACCGCCCAATAGGGCGAGAAGTAGCCTTCTTCTTCGTGCACGTGCTGGGCGACGATGTAGCTTTCGAGGCCGCTTTCAATGTAGCCCTGGGCCATTGACAGCGGCGCCATGGTTGAACAATCGAGCACGCCTGCCCGCATGGCCTGAACCATGGGCGAGGTGCCCTGGAACTGCGACCATTCAATCTTGTAGGTTTTGCCTACCTCGGGGAAGAGCTCGGGGCGCTTCATCATTAGGTACTTGGCTTCTTCGGCCGGAATCGTCCAGCCTACGCGGATGGTGGGGACGTCTTGCGCCTGGGCCGGAGCCAGGACTGCGGCTGCGCCGATTGATATCAACAACGCCTGCATGATCTTGTTCATTGTCTAGTTCCCTTTCTCGTCGTTGGAAATAGCGCTTTTGTTGTCGAGGCCGAAGTGCCTGAGCATGCCCAGGGTTCGCGCCAGCACGTCGCGCCGATATGCTTCTAGGTCGAGCCCCTCGTACGAATAAAATCCGCTCGCCGACCGCAAGCCCACTTTGCCTTCCTGCATATACCGGCGAACAACATCCGGCATGGCGTAGCGGTTTGCGTCGAGGTTTTTGGCAAGATAATTGTTGGCGTGATACAGGATGTCGTTACCGCCGTAATCGATGAATTCCAGCACGCCGATGGCGGCAAACCGGAAGCCCAGACCATGGCGGGTGGCCAGGTCGATCTGTTCGGGTGTGGCCACGCCTTCTTCAACCATGCGGGCGGCTTCGTTCATGACCAGTGTTTGCAGCCGCGGCACGATGTAGCCCGGGCTGCACGCGCAACGCACGGGCACTTTGCCGATGGATTCCAGGCTTTTCAGCAGGCGGTCCACCGCGTCGGGGTCGGTGCCCTCGTGGGGGCTGACTTCAACCAGCGGAATGATGTACGCCGGGTTCAGCCAGTGGGCGTTCATGAAACGCTGCGGGTTGCTGACCATGGGCGCCAGGTCGGACGCCAGCATGGTCGAGGTGGTGGACGCGATAAGCGCCTGGGGGCTGGCCAGTTCGCTTAGCCGGCCCAAGGCGTCTTGCTTGGCCTCTAGAGTTTCGGGCACGCCTTCGAAAATGATCTGTGCTTTGGCCAGCACGGCGGGGGCTTCTTCAAGCGCGTGCAGCGATATTTTGTTCAAGTAGCCGTCGATTTGGCTGGCGGAAAACATGCGCAGGTCGGCCAATTGGGCAAGCGTAAGCCGCAACTCGCGGAAGACGCTTTGCCGCAATTCTTCGAAGGCCTGCTCGTCGCGCGGCTTGAAGTCGACAATGGCCACGGCGTGCCCGCGCATGGCATAGGCCAACGCAATGCCGCGCCCCATACGGCCGGCGCCCAGGGCGACGATGGGCGCGTATGAATCGCCGCCGGGCGTGCCGGCCTGGGATGGCACGGTTGCGGTTGAGGCGCTTGTTGCGGTGCTCATGATTTGCCCTGTAGAAGCATCTGGCGCATTTCTTCGACCGAGAGCTTGCTAAGGCCCAGTGTGCCAAGAGTGCGTTCGCCCTGGCGTAGATCTTTGCCCAGGATGCCGCCCGCAATGGCGAGCAAGCCTTTGGCAACCGGCGCGTCGCAGCCGACCCAATCGGCCACCGAGGCCATCAGGGCCAGGCCAAGCACTGTGTCTTCTGTCATGTAGCGGTGGGTGTAGAGGTCGATGTGCTCGCGCCAATCGCCCGAGTCGACCAGTTTTTTATGCGAGTCGCCGTACATCCATTGGTCGTTTTCGTAATGGTCCGACAGCGGAAAATGCGGCGCCCCGTAGCCAATGGCTTCGCGGATGGCGATGCGCTCGTTGTCGAGCGCGGTGGTAACAGCGCGTACCGCAGGCTGTGTGCCCTCGTTGTGAATATCCCATTCGGGAAAGTGCTGCAAGGGCGCGGCGTTCATCATGATGAGAGGCGGGTGGATGATGGGCCCGGCGTTCATCAGGGCGCCCGACAGGGCGTCTTCGCAGGGCTCGATGCTTGGAAAAGCCTCGGCGATGACCTGCATGGCATGGTCGGCGCGACGTGCGGGGTACACGCCGGTGGGCAAGCGCGTGGCGCGCATGGTAATGGCCACCGTATTGGGCCCGTGCTTGCGCGCCAGCCACGGCAGGGTACCGGTTTCGGCCCAGGCAACGTCAGCCGTGCAGCCCAGTTCGCGGACGGTTTCGCTCATGATGTAGCTGCCGAAAGTGCCCGGCGGCAGGAAGACGACCTGACCGTCTTTCAAATGGGGGGCCAGCGCGCGGGCAATATCTTGCTGTGCGATGGCGGGCGACGGAATCAGAATAAGCTGGGCGCCGTTGATGGCCTCGCCGATATCGGCGGTTGCCTGGTCAATGATGACCTGGCGTTCGCCATGATCGTCTTTCAGGAAGATGGTCGACGATTCAAGCACCGGCTTCAGGGCGTTTGCGTCGCGCCGCCATAGGCGTATGGTGTGGCCCTGTTCACTTAAATCGGCCGCCGCCGCATAACACCCGTGGCCGCCGCCAAGTACCGCAATCTCCATGCCCTGCCTCCGTTGAAAGGCCGCTATTAACCGGCCCGCAACGACGCTTCGATAAAACTCAACCAACCGCTCGAGGCGTCGCTTCATTTATCTATGCACTTGCATATACCTACGTACACTAAAGAAATAAAAGGCAGCGCGCAATGGGAAATTGCGTGGGGATTTCCCTGATAGGCAGGTGAAAGAGAGGTTGCAAATTGGAGCCCTTTGCCGCGCCGCGCCTATGAGACGCCAATGAAAATGGCTTGGCGCAACTTGTGGCGTCAAGGTTTTAATTTAGCCAAGGCCTTGACCCCGGCTCCTCCCGCCAGATACTGAGCAACTATTCGGTGACGGAATGTCGCATCGTACTTCGTCATGAAAAACACCCCAAAGGTTGGATTTATGTCCAACTTTTGGGGTGCAGTTCAGTTCTAGATGCCGTTTTTTGATGCGGTTTTTGTGGCCGATTTAGATGCTGATTTCGATATCGATTTCGATGCAGTTTTGCTCGCCGTTTTGCCGGCGACTTTCGGTTTTGGGGAAGCACTGGCCGCAGCTTTAGCAACAGTTTTGGCGGGTGATGTCGAGGTGCTTGCTTCTAGTTGCTCCATCCACGAAAGCGTCTCCACATAGGAGAGGAAATGCTGCAAATAGGACGGTGAGATCTCCTGCATTGATATCAGGGCACGGTGGATAAGCTGGGTCGAGTTCAAGGGGCCGGCGTTTTCGGGCACCTGCTGCCGAGCCTGCTGAAGCCGCAGGCCGGTGCTGAGCCTTTCCCAGGTTTTCTGAAAGTACTCGATTTCGGGCGGTTCGCCCAGCGTCTTATCGTCTATTTTTTTTCCTGGCGCCAGGCCGGACATGTAGACAAGAAGTTCCGCCAAGGGGCCGGCGCCGACTTGGGAATCGCTGCCGGGCCTGGGCAGACCCTGGTCTTTGTCCTTCTTGTCCTTAATCATTCGGTTTGTGATTTTCAAGTGTTTCTTGTGGGCCGCCCTGCTGTGTCTCCTGTGTCTGCTCTGCGTGGCGCGACTGAACGGTCTGAGCGCTCTGCACGGCAAGTGTCGGGGCGGGCACGGGCGAGATTTCCACGCGTCTATTGCGGGCGCGGCCGGCCTCGTCGACGTTGGAACTGATGGGCTGCTCGGAACCGAAAGCGGCGGCGAACACTTTTGAGGCTGGGATGCCCGACTCGATCAGTGCCCGGGTGACTGTCAGCGCGCGTTGGGCGGAAAGCTCCCAGTTGTCGGCGAAGCGGCGGTTGTCACCGTGTATGGCCTGATCGTCGGTAAAGCCGCTTACCATCAGCGCCTGATCTCCATTGTGCAGATAGTCGGACAAAGGCTCGACCAACGACTCCAGCACCTCGCGGCCTTCGTCCTGCAGTTGGGCGGAGTTCAAAGCAAACAGCACGCTTCCGCTGATGCCGATGCGGCCGTCCACCAAGGTGACGCGCCCTTCGGCCAGCGGCCGGGCCAAGGCCTGCTCCAGCGTCTGGCGGCGCTCGGTTTCTTCTTGTCGCTGCTGGATTTCTTCTTCCAGCCGGTTCGACAATTGCAGTTGCATGGCGATGACGCCCACCAAGACCAGCACGAAAGCACCCAGCAACACCGACATCAGGTCGCCGAAGACGGCCCAGACAGGTGTGGTTGAGTCTACGCCGGATTCGATGTCGTCTCTCATGCCGGTCTTGCGCCTTTCGATCCATTGGCGTCGGCGGCCTGCTGCAATTGCTCGAGAATCTGCTTTTGAGACAGCAGGCTCAAGTCGACCACTTCGCGCGCCTGGGCGACGTAGTAGGCAAGCTGCTCATCGCTGCGCGTAATGGATTTGCCCAAGGTTTCTTCGACCCGCTGTAAATGCTGCATCAGCGAGGCGCTGGATTCGCCAAATGACTGCACGGCCTTGCCGAAGGTGTCGCCAAGGTTGGCGATCTCGATGGCACTGCCGCTAACCTGCGAAGCCATATAGCCCAGTTTTCCAGCCTCTGCTTCGACCTTGTCGGTAACCTGCGTGCCAATGCGATCCAGCAAGCTGGAAGAGCTTGTGAGCAAGGCGTCGACCGCCGTGCGCTGTTCATTGGACGCGTGATTGACGGCGTCGAGCAGCGTGGCAAGCGTTTCAAGCAAGCGGCCGCGCTCTTCCAGCATGGCATTGTCGCGCGCCATGCTGTCTGAAAGCTTGTCGCGCACCTCGGCCACCACTTCGGCCGCTATCTTGGGCGCTTCAGAGGCGGCCGTGATCAAGCGTTCGATCTCGGCAATGGTGCGGACGGCATGTTCGCCCGTCTGCGTGGCGATTTCGCCGGCGGTATGTGCCAGCGTGTCGCACACTTCTTTTTGCATGCGGGCGGTGGTTTCAGCGGTTTTCCGCCATTCATCGCGCACCGCGGCGGTGGTGGCTTCAAATGCTTCGGCCCACGCGGCCAGGCGCTGTGAATCTTGCGAGCACATGGCGTCGCGCAGAGAGTCATTCGACTCACCCACCTGTCGCACCAGCGAGGCCGCGTGCTTTTCCAGCGAGGCGATCGCGCCGGCCAGCGCCTGCTGGTTATCCGCTGCGAGCTTCTGGCTTGCGCTTTGCTGCTGGGTCATGGCCGTGCCCCAGCCATCCGCAAGCTGCGTACTGGTCTCTTCCAAGCGTGCGGCAATGCTGTCCACCAAGGAAGTGGAACGCTGCTCAAAAGTTGTCGTTAGCGCAACCAGTTGCTGTTGCACCGACTCTTGTATGGCTTTTTGCAGCGCGACATTCTCGCGTGCGAGCCCGGCAAGAGTCGCCTCGACCACTGGCTGAATCGCCAAACCCGCCGCGCGGGTCGCTTCCGTTAAGCTGTTCTTCAAGGACTGGTCCAGTGAAGAGGCCAAGCCTGAATAAGACGCTTCGGTTGAGGCGGCCAGCTTCGAGTGCACGGTTTCCGCCGACGTGATCAGCCTGGAATAAGCCAGCTCGGTGGTGTCATGAAACGCTTCCTGCTGTGCAGCCAGTCGTTCGCTCAAGGCTTGGCCGTGCTGTTCCAGCGCTGAATAAGCCGTCTCGGCCCTGGATTGCAGCGCTTCCTGACTGGCAGCGAGACGCTCACTTAAGGCCAGCGTGTGCTGCTCTATCGCCGCCAAAGCCGCCTCATTCTTGGCGTCCTGCGCCTCTTGGCCGGCAATAAAACGCTCGCTCAAGTTCTCGTTTTGCTGCTCTAGGGCCGCCTGCCGGGCATCGCTCTTGGCGTAAAAAGCTTCCTGGCCGGCGACCAGTTTATCGTTCAGCGCTTGGCTGTGTTGCTCCATGGCGGTTAGCATCGCCTGCAAGCGGTCGACCACCAGGGGCAGCGCCTGCGCCTGCTCTTGAAGCAGCCGCACGCTTTCTTCACGCTGATGCGCCTGGGAATAGACACGCAGTGTATCGGCCGCGCTAGCATCGAGCCTTCGCGCGGCCCGCGCTCGATCGCGTCTGCACAACGCCGACAGCAGCCCTAGCATGGCGGACGCGGCCACGCCGGCCACCGACGTGCCAAAGGCAAAACCCAAGCCGGTTATTGGGGCGGCCAGCGATGCCCGGATCGCTTGAAGGTCGGTGGCGTTCTCTAGCGCCAGCCCCGTTCCACGCAGGGTGGCGACCATGCCCAGGAAGGTGCCCAACATGCCAAGCAACACCAGCAAACCGACCAGGTAAGGTGTAAGCGACGGCCCCGGCAACCCCACCCGCTCGCCTTCCACCCGCGCCCGCGCCGCATCGCGCAAGCTTGGGTCTAACGTGGAAAGCCACTGCGCCAGGCTGGCCGGCGTCTCGGATAGCCCTTCCAGCGCACGGTCAAGCGTATGCGTAGCCTGCTGGTAGCGATACAGCTCAAGCGCCCCCAATATATAGACAACGGCAATAATCGCCGTCACCGCCAAGGCTAGCGGGCTCAAGGCCACATAGCCCATGCCCACCCAACAAACAACCGCCAGGCCTGCAACAAACGCCAGAAAATAAAGGACTCGGTTCATAAAGTATTTTGTTCTATTGAAATCGCGGATAACATCCCTTCCACAGGTTGCAGGCGAAGGTCCAATTCTGCCCGCATCACCTGGCCCATGTCGTGACGGAAGGTATCCAGCCAAGCACCCGCTCTCGCATCCGGTAAAGACGGATCATCTCGTGCCTGGGCGCCGGACTCCTCCCTGGCTGCTGCCTGGCTATCGTGCCGCAAGCGCTCGAAATGGCTCTCAAGCAGACGCGGCACACCCATTAGTAGCCGAAGCTCGTGCTCGGCCAGCGCCTGCTCCATCGCCGCATCCATCGCCGCCAGGCGCGCCGACTCGAGCGACCGTGCCGCCAGCAGGCCGCGCAGATGGCCGCGCAAAGCGGCAATGCCGCTTTCCATCTTCTGTTGGAGCAAAGAATAGCGTCGGCGATACGATGGGAAATCAACGTCTCCCATTACCTTGGGCGCACCACGGAACTGCCTGCGCTGCAAGGCCGGCACAGCCGCCGGTGGAGCCACCGCCGCCGCAATCGCCTGCTCCAGCGTGGCCCGCACCCGAGTGTATTCGGCCCTGGCCAGCTCGATGACATCGATTATGTCGGCATTGCCATCGGAGCCGCCGGCGCCCGCGCCTGCACCGCGCTGCACCGCCGAAGACGGCGCGGCGGCATTCAGCACCTTGGACAACTGTATTGACTCCGCCCAGCCCAGCCACTCATCCAGCCGAGCCGCGGGCGGCTGCCTAGGCTCAGTCACTTCGACCCGCGCCAAACGAGAAAGCAGGCGCACGAGCGCCGGACCACTAAAGCTCGTACGCCGCGGCAGTTCTGTAACCATGCCTACCTGCGTCGAAAACCGATGATTTTACGTCAGCACCGGAAGTGATGGGAAGTTAGATTACCGTCACCCACCACGATCAGTAGGCCCGCCATCAGTTCCAGAGCAATGAGCGGATTGCAATCCTATTGAGTGGTTCCCAATAATCGCCGATTTTTAGTTAGGATATATCTGGACATTAGCGTATATTGAGAACGAGCAATCTAAATGTTATTTTTAGATTGAATAAAAACTCCAATCATTTAAAGATCGACCCTGGTTGCGGGCTTTACAATGAATACATTATAAATTTCAACACACCAAGTTTGTTGCAAACATAAGGAGTTTTCATGTCATTAGGATTAATACTGCTAATCGTGCTGGTTCTGATACTGGCAGGCGCTATGCCCAGGTGGTCGTACAGCCGCTCATGGGGCTATGGTCCTAGCGGAGCGGTTGGCGTGATCGTTGTCGTGCTAATAATACTATTGCTAATGGGGAAAATATAAAACAATCATCACTTTATTAGCCTCGATGGACACCAGGTTAATATATTTTCAAAGCTTTGTTTGAATATGTGCAGTTATACCCACGAAGCAATTAAGCCTTCGCGTCAAATAACAATTCTGGCGCATATATAACGTAACTCATCAGGTTATTTAACGTGCCTTTTCAATGTTGCTGCGCGGCACGCCCGCATGGCGACTAGTTAGGAGAATGCACATGACTTCGGCGCCATCTGAAGTACGCCAAACATCGGCGTGTAGCCGGCATCATCTTCTGGACCAACAACTTTGCAGGTGGCTATTGCTGAGCCTCGACAGGCTCTACACCAACAAACTGATTACGACCCAGGAGCTTATTGCCAGCATGCTGGGAGTCAGACGCGAAGGAGTCACCGAAGCCGCAGGGAATCTGCAACGAGCAGGCCTCATAAGTTATCGCCGGGGTCACATTACTGTGCTTGATCGCGCCGGTCTGGAAAAGCGCACATGCGAATGCTACGCTGTCGTCAAAAAAGAATATGATCGACTGTTGCCCGAAATTTCATTCGGGCGAAAATAAATCGTGCTTGCCACGAATAGCAAGCACGAAGCCAGACATCAACTTCAGACGGGCATGCTGTACGGTGCCGTACCGTAGTAATCGTGTATGCTTTTTTCCCACACGTCATCAGCCATATCGGGCCAATGATCTTTTTCAAAGCCGGGAGCGTTTTTCAGGCTCTCTTTATTAACATCAAGGACAAAGCGCTTTTCGGCAGTGTCCAGAGTCAAGGCGCTCCGAGGTACGGCAAAAAGCTTTGTGCCCATGCCCAAGAAGCCACCAAACTCTAGTACAGCATAGCTTACATGGCCATGGCGCATGTCGAGCATGATCTCTTTGATGTCGCCAAGGCTCTCAGCTTGCTTGTTGTACACGTTATTGCCGATCAATGTTTCAGCGCCCATAAGGTAAGGGCCCGGGCCGTACTCATTAGCGACCTTGGAAGGATTGCTTTTGATTGACTTGTATATGCCTAAAGTATCGCGATTTTCGTAATTGATAATAATTCTCCGAGAGTCGGCGGCCGTGTTGCTAAAACGTACCGCAAAGGGGGCTGTTAAACCCTACATCCTCAAGGTACCCCGGCCATGCTCACTCGTCTGTACGGTAGCTAACACACACCATCGGCTATGTATATATTCAACCATATCAGGGGTCGAATTGCCCGGCGGAAAACACCCTTCTCTACTTGAAAAAATCCTACGCAACGTCATCCGCCGTTATCGCGTGCCAGCAATGTCCGCGTTGCAAGGGCAAGATGCTGGTCCTGCCGCGCTGGTGGCGGTGACGATGGAGGCGGCGCGCGTAACCATCGATCAGGGCGACACGCCAAACGAAGCGGTAAAGCAGCGCTTTCTGGAGGCGCTCGCCCACATGATCCGCAACGCCATGCAGGTAAATTCGGGCGACCCGGCCTTCCAGGCCACGGTGCTTGAGCATCATGCGCAGCAGGTTCGCGAGTATGCGTCTCTGTCGGCACAGTCCACACAAGATCGTCGCCTTGTTCTGGCGGCCGTGAATGCGGTGGCGCATCCCGCCAAATTGGAGCGGTCCAATTCCGCCGAGAAAAGGGCAGTATTAAGCCGCCTTTATGAGGCGGCCTCCTCGCAGTCGTGGACGACGCTGCACGCCACGGCACAACATATTATTGAATCGCCCGAAATCGCGGGCGATTCCGGCTTGATTCACGGTGTGACCCAGATACGCGACGGCGCGGCGTTGGCGCGCCTGATACGGGCCGAGAAGCTGGAGCCGGACCAGCTCGTACAGCACTATCGAGCATTACGGGAGCAGAATGGCCCTCGCTCCGGCAGCGACGCCGCCGCCGCGCAAGGCCGCGCCTCTAAAAAACGCGGCGCCGGGGTCGAGGCGCTGGCCGCGCAGGCATTACAGAACCTGGCTGACATGCTCAACCTGGCCGAGGGAAGCCCGGACACATACCGCATCGCAACCTCGCTGCGTGTTCCGGCTGTTTTGATGATCGACGCTCAACTAAGTAAGGCGGAATGGGACGTCGTGCTGCTGCGCAAAGCCCCAAAACGCGACGCTGACGATCCAATATGGAACATCTGTTTGCTGGTCGAGGCAAAAGCATCGGCAGACGCCGCCACGACAGATTTTCCGCGTTTATTGCGAGGCCTGCAGTTGTTGGCGCAGGCCGACGGCGCCGCCATCTATTCCTTTGCGGCGCAAGAGGAAACAGTACGCTTGCACGGCGCGTCGTTAAACGCGCTGACGACGGAGCAAGCCGAACTAAAGGGCACAGTGCTGTATTGCACCGACGCGCCGGCGGAAACCATGCCACGCCCGCTTAACCCCGCCGGCCGCATGCAGCTACTGACGGCGCCCGCCAGCCTGGAGTTCGCCGGCAAGTGGGTAGGCCAGCACATAGAAGGCATAGCAAACAAAGAAGCCAATAGCCCAATAAGCGACCACGCAGACAACACAGCCGCCACCCAAAAAAACAACCTACCGGCAGACCTGAAAATTCTCGAGCCCGTCTGGCATGAACTGCTGGAGTCACCCCGCTGGCGCCCGGTGCTGCGTCAATATCAAACTTTGCGTCAGGTACGCGAATTGATGGTGCACCCAGATGATCTGATAAGTGCAATAAGTGCACTGTCGAACGGGCCTCAGGAAACGCCCTAGCAGGGGGTTTACCCCCATAACCGGAGTCGACGAAAGCTGCCATCCTGGCCCAGCCGGTGTAGCTGAGCCGGCGCCGAAACGGCGGGCACAAAAATGCTTGGACTTATGCACTTACTCGGCACAAGCGCCGAGCTAACCGCCCGCATTGCCAGAACTCCAACACCATGAGGGAATGATGCATAACTACATGAAATCAACACTTCTCGCTTGCCTGTTCGCTTTGGTCGCCCTCCCGGTGCACGCCAAAGAATATTTGAAGACCGATCTGGCGCAGACATGGGGTATTTCACCCGCGGTTGTCACTGAAGGCGGCAAAACTGTCTGGATGTCGGGCCAAGTGGGCGTCAAAGACGAAGACGGCAATTCACTGGCAGGAAATTTTGAAGGCCAGGCACGGGCCATCTTCAAATCGATCGATGCCATTGCCAAACGTGCCGGCGGCAGCATCAAAGATGTCGTCAGCATTACGGTCTACCTCACCGATCCTCGGCTGCTGGAACCCTTGCAACCCATCCGCCGCGAATTCTGGCCGGACGGCAACTTTCCTGCCAGCACGACCATCACTGTGCATAGCTTGCCCTTTGTCGGCCTGATGCTCGAAGTGTCAGCTGTTGCCGTAATCGGCGACAAATAAGGTTTCAACACCTGGTCTCGTGCATGGCACGAGACCAGCGTTTCGGGCACCAATCCTCAGGTAAGCCTAAACCCCCTCAAAGATGCTGGCTGCCCCTATGCCCGTTCTTGCCTGCCTCCGTTGAGGTGGCGGATTCAAACCTCCCAATCTTCAAGCTGGATGTGCGGCACACGCTGGAATTCACGCATATTGTGTGTAATCAATGTAAGCCCACGCGCCCACGCTTGGCCGGCAATCAATATATCGTAAGGACCAATAGGCGTGCCTGCCGCACTAAGAAGCGCACGCAACTCGCCCGCCCGCTGGGCATCCTCGCGGTCAAATTCAAGCACTTGAAACTGTAATGCATTCACCCGCGCTAGATTCTCGCTAACCCTCTGTCCTTTGTATGCGCCATAGAAAAGCTCGTGCGCCACGATAGCGGGAACAGCAAAGTCTGACGGCCTATATCGCAACATGTGGGTTAAAAAAACAGTTTTACCCTTTAAAAGCGCGATTACAGCATTACTGTCGAGCAGGAATTTCATTCAAAGAAATCCAGGCCGGGACGCTGCTGTGGCTCTTGCTTCTCGGCCACCGCCGATTCGAAGCCTTCGTCGATTGGTCCGATGAGTTCGTCGAGCCATGCCCAGTCTTGCGCAATAGGTTCGAGTATGACGCTGCTGCCATGTCGGCGGATGCGAACTTCATCAGTGTTGAAACGAAATTCTTTTGGCAGCCGAACCGCCTGGGAGCGGCCCGACCAAAATATCTTGGCTATGTCCATGAGAACCACCCCGCATAGGTATATATCAAAAGAATATATCATCAAGCAGCCACATTGGCAAGGGCCTCTCGACACTTTTATCCATGCGAGCATATCCCGCCGACACAGCATAGGATGCACAGCAACTACACGGCGCTAGTGAGCGTGCGCGGCGCCAGGCCTTGTGTATTCAGGGGAAATGCCTGCCCGCAAAATGGGCACTGGCGGGGTTTCAATCGCTAATATCAGGCAGCCGCCGGGCAGTTTCTATGATCTGCTCGCGCAGCCATGCACAACCGGGGTCAGAATCTCGGTATGTGTGCCACTGTAAAACCTCGACCAGACGGGGGGTCTCCATGGGCAGCGGAAGCAGCCGCACCGGCATCGACTCTTCGAACTGAGTGGCAAGGCGGGTCTGCACGGTGGCAAGCCGGTTCGTACCGATGACAAAGCGAGAGATAAGGTTGAAGTCGTGGGTAATGACCTCGACCCGGCGCGAGTCGGGATGCTGGTTGGCGTACCACTGCTCAAACCACGGGTTGCCGCCACGGCCGACGCGATAGGCGACGTGACCGGCGGAACGGTAGGCTTCGAGCGTAAGGCCTTCTTTGCACAGCGGGTTCTGGTCCCATGCCACCACGGTGTACGAGTCATCAAAAAGCATCGTATGCGGGTGGTCGGCGCTGACCAAGTGAGCCGGGGTCACCAGCAGGTCGACCCTGCCTTGTTCGATATCGCGAACCATCATGGGTGACGTGGGCCTCACTTCGAAGGTAAGTCGGGGCGCCAGGGTGCTTATGCGTTGCAAGACGTCCGCCATCAACACCCGCGACACGTAGTCCGATGCAATGATGATGAAATGACGCTCGGCCTCGGCGGGCACGAATTCGGGGCGCGATTCCATGGTGCTGTCGATACGCACGATAATGTCGCGCACCTGGTCGACGAGGTTTTCGGCCAGCGGGGTTAGGCGCATGTCGCGTCCCACCTGGACCAACAATGGATCTTCAAAGTAATCGCGCAGCCGCGCAAGCACACCGCTGGCGGCGGATTGAGTGATGTGAAGCCGCTCTGCGGCGCGCGTGACGTTGCGCTCGGCCAGCAGGATGTCGAGCGCGACGAGCAGATTGAGATCGATTCGCTGATAGCGCATGCCCTGATTCCCTCGGTTTGAGTTCCTACGCAGCCTCCGATCATATAGCAGGGGACGCCGCATCGTGCGAACGCGATGATACCTGCTATCGGCAAAATCGATTTCCGCTAGATGCGTCATTTTCCTACCATGTAGAACAAGGAACCGCCGCCACGAGGCCTGTGGCGCACGCTTTATCCCAAAGGGCTTGGCTTTATGAAACTGGCAACGCTTAAAAACGAAACCCTGGACGGCCGCCTGGTCGTTGTGTCGCGCGACCTGACGCGGGCCGTGGATGCGGCTGCGGTCGCGCCGAACCTTCTGGCCGCATTGCAAGACTGGCGCCGATGCGAGCCCTTGCTGCAGCAAATCTACCAGGAGCTCAATGCCGGCCAATCGGCGGATGCCTTCAACTTCGACCCGGCGCAAGCCGCAGCGCCCCTGCCGCGGGCTCCGCAGTGGTGCGACGCCTCGGCTTTCCTGAATCATGCGCGCCTGATGGAAAAGGCCTTCAACACCGACCCCATTCCGGATGCGGATACGATTCCACTGATGTATCAGGGCGCATCCGATGACTTCCTGGGCGCCCTCGACGACATCCCTCTGCCCGACGAGGCGCACGGCATCGACTTCGAAGGCGAGTTCGGCGTCATCGTCGAGCACGTGCCCATGTCCTGTCCAGCCGAGCAGGCGTTGCAACGCATTGCCCTGCTGGTTCAGATCAACGATGTCAGCCTGCGCGGTTTCGGCCCGCGCGAGATGCGCACCGGTTTCGGCTTCCTGCATGCCAAGCCATCTTCCAGCTTCGCTCCGGTGGCCATCACCCCGGATGAGTTGGGCCCGGCGTGGGAAGACGCTCGGGTCAAATTGCCATTGCACATTGAATATAACGGCGAGTGGTTCGGCCAGCCCAACGGAGCTGAAATGAATTTCGGCTTCGACCAGCTGATCGCGCACGCCGCGCTGACTCGCAAGCTGACCGCCGGCACCATCATCGGTTCGGGCACGGTCTCGAACGCTGAGCGTGAGGCAGGCTCGGCCTGCATTGCCGAACGCCGCGCCATCGAGCTTATCGAGCAGGGCGCGTCCCAGACATCTTTCATGCGGTTCGGTGATCGCGTGCGCATGCAGGCCACCGCCGCGGACGGCTCCGCCCCGTTCGGCGTGATCGACCAGCGCATCGTGGAAGCGCCGGCCCCGTAAGCCATATTAAAAGGAACACCATGCGCCGATTCGTAGACTTATCCATCTATCTTGAGAACGACGTTTTGTCTGATCCGCCGCCTCTGGCGCCCCGGATCGAATACCAGACACACAAGGAAACCGTCGACGAGTTCACTCGTCTGCTTCCCGGCACGCGGCCGGAAGACTATCCCGATGGCGAAGCCGCAGCATCAGAATGGGTTCGCCTGACCACCCATAGCGGCACCCACCTTGACGCGCCCTGGCATTTTCATTCGACCATGGACGGCAAATCGGGCGAAGCCAAGCCTTCGATCACTATCGACCAAGTACCGCTCGAGTGGTGCTTTCAGCCCGGCGTGAAACTTGATTTCAGGCACTTGCCCGATGGCTATGTGGTTACGGCCGCAGATGTAGAGGCCGAACTCAAGCGCATAGACCATACACTGAAGCCTTTGGAGATTGTGGTGGTGAACACTCGTGCCGGCTCACGCTATGGTCATGACGACTACATCAATACGGGTTGCGGCATGGGCTACGAAGCCACCATGTACCTGCTGGAACGCGGTGTGCGCCTGACCGGCACCGACGCCTGGAGCTGGGACGCCCCCTTTTCCTACACGGCCAAGAAGTTCGCTGAAACCGGCGACACCAGCCTGCTGTGGGAAGGCCACAAAGCCGGCAAGGACATCGGCTATTGCCATCTTGAAAAGCTGCACAACCTGGAAGCCTTGCCGCCCAACGGTTTTATCATCAGCTGCTTTCCCCACAAGATTCGCGGTGCGTCGGCGGGTTGGACCCGAGCCGTAGCCATTTTCGAATAAACCTGTCTAATACATGCATTGCTGGAGACACCATGAAACGTAGAGAATTCCTAGGCGCCACCGCTGCGCTGCTCACTTACGCCTCCTTGCCCGGCCGGGCGTTTGCCAACACCAAGGTATCGGTGGGCTACACCACTGTGGCCGACGCCGCATATTTGTTCAGCGCCATCGAGGAAGGCTATTTCAACGAGCGGGGCCTGGACGTTGAAGCCCGATTCATTCCCTTGAACCCATCGCTGCCCCCGGCCGTCCAATCCGGCTCGCTGACCATCGCGCTTGAAACCCCCTCGGTGTTTCTGCAAGCGGTTGACGGCGGCCTCGACCACGTCATCATCGCAGGCCTGGCCCAACTGACAAAGGGTACAACCGGCGCGGGCTTTGTCGTCAGTGAAGCCAGTGGCATCAAAACCGCGCAAGATTGCGTGGGCAAGACCATCGGCGCGCCGGGCCTGGGGGCTCTGCTTCACGTGGCCTTCCGAAAATGGCTGCGCCAGAACGGCGTCGACGACACCAAGGTGAAGTTTGTCGAGGCCGCCTTCCCGCAGCACAACGACTTGCTGCGCGGCGGCTCTATAGACGGCGTCGTCACGGTCGATCCCTTCATGGGCCGTATTACCTCCAGCGGCAACGGCCGCCTGATGTCGCACTATTTGTCCGAGTTGCCCGAAGGCATGCCAACCATGGTGTTCGCCGCGCGTCGCGACTGGGCCGAAAAGAACCCCGACCAGGTAAAAGCATTCCAGCAAGCTATTGCACAAAGCGCTGAATTCGTAACCGAGCCTGCCAACGACAAGGCCGTGCGCGAACAGCTTGGCAAATACATCAAGCTGCCGCCCCCGGTGCTGGCCACCATGGAAATCAACCCGCCCAGCCCGTCAATTACAACGGAGCAATTGAACCACTGGGTGGAAACCATGGAGCAACAAGACATGCTCAAGAACAAGCTCGATCTTTCCAAGCTGATTATTTCGTAAACACCAATGGCTATTCTCAGCTTCAACGACGTCGCGATTCACCTGGGCGGACGCGAAATCTTGTCGCCCACCCGGTTCGAGGTGGAAAAAGGCGAGTTCATTTCCATCATCGGGCCCTCGGGCTGCGGCAAGACCACCTTGCTGCGCGCCGCCGCCGGGTTCGTGACGCCGTCGGGCGGGTCGGTGGTTCATCAAGGCAAGACCGTTACAGGCCCCTCACGCGAAGTGGCATTTGTCTTCCAGGATTACGGCCGCGCCCTGCTGCCATGGCGCACCGTCGAGGGCAACATCAGCCTGGCTCTCGAGGCGGCGGGCGTGCCCGCCGGCCAGCGCCCCGCGCGCATCGCCAAAGTGCTGGAAACCGTGGGCCTGGGCGCGCACGCCGCCAAGTTTCCCACGCAGTTGTCGGGCGGCATGCAGCAGCGGGTACAAATTGCGCGATGTCTGGCGCAAGAGCCCGAACTGCTGATGATGGACGAGCCCTTTGGCGCCCTCGACGCAATGACCCGCGAAAGCCTTCAAGATGAATTGCTGCGCCTGGTACGCGAGCAAAACCTTACCGTGCTGTTCGTCACCCACGACCTTGAAGAGGCCATCTACTTGGGCGACCGCGTCATTGCCTTGCGCAGCAACCCCACGCCCGCACTTCCCAGTCTGGCGGCGGTCATCGACGTGGCTATTCCTCATCCACGCGATCAGCTATCAACCAAAGAGCACCCCGACTTCCTGCGCCTGCGACGCGAGCTATACCAATATCTGGGGCACGATTGACATGGCAGGAACCTTGTTTCGCTGGCTCAGGCCCCTTGTCTTTCCCGCCCTGCTGATCGGTGCGCTTGAAATCTATACGCGGCGCGTGGCCCCTAATAGCGATGCCCTCGCACCGCCGTCGGAAGCGCTCAGCGCGTTCATCGACGCCCTGTTCAACGGCGATATTATTTCCGCCACCGGCTTCACATTGATGTCGGCCGGGCTTGGCCTGGCGCTGGCCTGCATCGCCGGCATCGGGCTTGGCATTGTATTGGGGCTGTCACCCCGCGCTGCTCGCATGAGCTTCTTTTCAATAGAGGTGTTTCGACCCATACCCTCGGTGGCGCTTATTCCGCTTGCCATGCTGATATTCGGCTTCGGCGTCAACATGGAAGTAAGCGTTATTGCCTTCGCCACCTTCTGGCCCATGTTGATCCTGACGCAGGCCGCCGCGCGCCAAGTAGAACCCATATTGCTCGAAGTATCGCAGGCCTTGCAACTTACCTACAGGCAGCAAGTGTGGAAGATCATTCTGCCATCCATGCTGCCCAGGCTATTTGTCGCTCTACGCCAAGGCGTCGCCATCGCACTGGTCGTGGCCGTTACGGTCGAGATCGTGGCCAACCCTCACGGCATGGGCTATGCCATCATGATTGCCCAGCAAAGCCTGCAACCTGCGCTGATGCTCGCCTGGCTGTTCTGGATCGGCGTCGTCGGATATGTGATCAACGAACTGGCCCTGCTGCTGCAAGCACAAGTCGACCGGCGCATGGGAGGCCGACCATGAACGCGCGTTCCCGCATCGCAGGCGTAATTGAATCCTTGCTGGTGTTTCTGGCCATTATCGCCTTGTGGTGGCTTGCAAGTCACCAAGAGTGGGTCAGCAAGGTGTTTCTGCCCACCCCCGAAGCCACGCTGGCCAGCCTGTCTGAAGGGCTGTTCGACGGCGCCTTAATAGGCAACACCCTCGACACCATCAACCGCATGCTGCTTGGCTGGCTGCTGGCCTCGTTGTTCGGCATCGTGCTGGGGGCGCTGATAGGCATATCAAGCACCGCACGCGCGTGGTTGCAGCCCACACTCGAATTCATTCGTCCCCTGCCGGCCTCGGCCATCATGCCGCTTGCTATTTCCATCTTCGGCCTCAATGCCTCGATGGTGCTGTTCGTGGTCGCCTTCGGTTCGATGTGGCCCGTGCTGCTGGCTACCGTCCATGGCTTCGCCACGGTGCATCCACGCCTGCGCGAAGTGTCCGAGGCCTTGCAAATGTCGCGCGCCATGTTCAGTTGGAAGATCGCCCTGCCAAGCGCCATGCCCGACATCCTCGCCGGCATGCGGCTGTCGATGACAGTGTCGTTGATCATCGCGGTGGTGGGCGAAATGATCGCCTCGCAGTCAGGCCTGGGCCAGGCTGTGCTGCTGGCGGCCCGATCGTTTCGCGCCAGCGAGCTGTTCGCCGGGGTCGTTTTGCTGGGAGCCATAGGGTTCGCGGCCAATGGCCTGCTGGCCTTGGCCGAGAGGAAACTACTGCGCTGGCAGAACCCGTAGAAAAACGCGCGGCAAATGGGTTAGATCAGCATCAATCAAGCGGGGCCGCATTGCAAAGGGCTGGCCCCGCTTGATCGATGCGAACGTTTCTGACGCTGGTCCGAACCGTTCTATTTAGACGCGCTCAAAGATTCCCGCCGCCCCCATGCCGGTGCCCACGCACATCGTCACCATGCCGTAATCCAGCTTGTGCCGCTGCATGGCATGCACGACCGTCGCCGAGCGGATGGCGCCGGTGGCGCCCAGAGGGTGGCCCAGGGCGATGGCGCCGCCCATGGGGTTGACGACCTTCGGATTGAGGTCGAGGTCTCGTATAACGGCCAGAGCCTGTGCCGCAAAGGCCTCGTTCAGCTCGATCCAACCCATTTTGTCCAGGGTAAGGCCCGCGCGCTGCAATACTTCCGGTATGGCGAACTTGGGCCCTATGCCCATTATCTGGGGCGGCACCCCCCGCACGGCAAAAGACACAAAACGAGCCAGCGGCGTCAGGTTGTGCGCCTTGAGCGCACGCTCGGACACCACCAGCAAGGCGCCTGCGCCGTCAGACATCTGCGAGCTGTTGCCCGCCGTGACGCTGCCCTTGGCCGCAAACACAGGCCTAAGCCTGGCCAGCGCCTCGATGCTGGTGTCGGCGCGCGGCCCTTCGTCCAAAGAGAAGTTCTTGCGCGTTTCCACCACTTCGTCGGCCGCCAGGTTGGGCGTGCGCCGTACCACTTCGACGGGCATGATCTCGTCGTTGAATTCCCCCGCCTTTTGCGCGGCCAGGGCGCGCTGATGTGACTGCAATGCGAACGCGTCCTGGTCTTCGCGGGACACCTTCCATTGCTCGGCCACTTGCTCGGCCGTCTGGCCCATGCCGTAGGCAATGCCAAGGTTCTCATCGCGCTCGAAAATGCGGGGGCTGAAAGTGGTGTTGGGGCCGATGATGGGCACCTGGCTCATGGATTCGGTGCCCGCGGCGATCATTACATCGGCCTCGCCCACGCGGATGCGGTCAGCCGCCATGGCCAAGGCGGTAAGGCCGGATGCGCAAAAGCGGTTGACCGTTACACCCGGCACGGTATCCGGCAAACCGGCCAGCAAAACGCCCAGGCGCGCCACGTTGAACCCCTGCGGGCCTTCGGGTATTGCGCAACCCACGATGACGTCTTCGACCGCAGCCGGATCAAGGCCGGGCGCTTGCGCCAGCAGGCCTTGCAATACCTGGGCCAGAAGATCGTCGGGGCGATAGTGGGCCAGGGTGCCTCGCGGCGCCTTGCCTATGGGGCTGCGCGTGGCGGCAACGATGTACGCTTGTTGCAATGTGGTCATGTGTCGTCTCCTTTGGCCTCAGTTACGCACCGGCTTGCCGGTTTTCACAAAGCCCATGATGCGTTCCTGTGTTTTGGGATGGGCCAGCAAACCAAGAAAGGCTTCGCGTTCGCGCGTCAGCATCCAGGCTTCGTCGACGCGCTCCCCCGGGTCGAGATCGCCGCCGCACATCACTTGGGCGACGGTGGCTGCCACGTGATAGTCGTGCTCGGAGATGAAGCCGCCCACGCGCATGTTGACCAGTTGCCCTTTGAGCGTGGCAATGCCGTCGCGCCCGGCCACGGGAAACGGCACGGGCATGGGCGGGCGCCAGCCGGCCTCGGCCATGGCATGAGCTTCGCGCACGGCCACATAAAGCAGTTCGTGGCGGTTCATCACGACAGGGTCGGATGGCAGCAGATAGCCGATATCGCGCGCATGCAGCGCCGAGGTGGCAACGGTGGCCTGTGCAATGGGGAAGGCAAAGCGCTTGAGGTAGGCCAGAAGAGGCGCATCGGGCGCACCCTGGGCCTGCAGCTCGGCCGCCCGCCGGGCACTCCACGCCAGCCCGCCGGCGCCGGGCACCAGGCCCAGCCCGGCTTCGACCAGACCCATATAGGTTTCAAAATGGGCGACTCGGCGTGCGCAGTGCAGCGCAAGTTCGCAGCCGCCGCCCAAGGCCATGCCCGCCAGCGCAGCCACCACCGGTACCTGGGCGTAGCGCAGGCGCATCGCCATATCTTGCATGGCGCGCTCAACCGGCTCGACCGCCTTGGGGCCGCCCGCCGCAAACAGCGGCAACATGGATTTCAGGTCGGCGCCGGCCGAGAACGGGTCAGTCAGTTGGCCGACGACCAGCGCCTTGAACGAGCCCTCGGCAAGGTCAACGGCATGCTCAACGCCTTTCAGTACCTCGGGGCTTAGCGTGTGCATCTTGGTCTTGAACGACACGATAAGCACATCTGACGGGTGCGGCGCCGGCAGCGTCCAGCACTTTACGGCCTCGTCCTCGAAGACGACTTCGGCGTTGAGGTCGCTGGCTTCGCCCACCAGGCGAGGCGCACCGATCTGCCGCTCGTACACGGGCAAGGCACTGCGCTGCTGAAAGTCTTGCGCCGTGGGGTTCCAGGACCCTTGCGCGGTATGCACGCCCTGGGCCTGGTCAACCGGGCCATTGAAGACCCAATCAGGCAAAGGGGCCGGCGCCAATGCCTTGCCATCGCGAATGTCGTCGGCGACCCACTGCGCCACCTCACGCCATCCCGCCGACTGCCAGACCTCGAACGGCCCCTGGCTGTGGCCGAAACCCCAGATCATGGCTTGGTCGACCTGCCGCGCCGTATCGGCGATGCCGGCCAGGTGGAAGGCGCTGTAATGGAAAATATCGCGCAACACTGCCCATACAAATTGCGCCTGCGGATGATCGGATTGCCGCAATCCGCGCAGCCGCTTGCCTGCATCACGCTCTGCCAGCAGCGCCGCCACGCCTTCGTCCACTTTGGCATCGGCAGGCACGTATTCACCTTTCTTGGGGTCAAGCCGCAATATGGCCTTGCCCTCTTTGCGGTAGAAACCGGCGCCGGTCTTTTGCCCCAACGCGCCTTTTTCGATCAGTGCCTCTATCACCGGCGGCATGGCGAAGGCCGCGTGGAAAGGGTCGTTGGGCAATTGATCCCACATGGTGCGAATGACGTGGGCCAGTGTATCCAGCCCCACCACGTCGGCGGTGCGGAATGTGCCGGATTTCGCCCGGCCCAGCCGGGTGCCGGTAAGCTCGTCAACCTGCTCGTAGGTGAGCCCGTATTTCTCGGCCTGTGCAAACACCGACAAAATGCCAAATACGCCAATGCGGTTGCCGATGAAGTTGGGCGTATCTTTGGCGCGCACCACGCCTTTGCCCAGGCTGGTGGCAAGAAAAGCTTCCAGCACATCAAGCAGCACGGGCTGAGTGTCGGCGGTGGGTATCAGCTCGACCAGCGACATATAACGGGGCGGGTTGAAGAAATGAACCCCGCAAAACCGCGAGCGCAAAGACTCCGGCAAGGACTGAGCCAGTTGCGTAACGGACAGCCCCGAAGTATTGCTGGCCACAATGGCCCCCGGCTTGATGGCGGGCGCCAATTGCTTGTAGAGGTCTTGCTTCCAATCCATGCGCTCGGCGATGGCCTCGATGACCAGGTCGCATTCAGCCAAGCGGTGCAGATCGTCCTGGTAGTTTGCCGCAGTGATCAGGTCGGCAAGCTCTGGCGTGCCCAGCGGAGCCGGCTTGGCCTTGCGAAGCTGCGCGATGGCCTTGTCGACGATGCCATTGGGCTTGCCTTCTTTGGCGGGCAAGTCGAACAACACCACGGGCACTCCCGCGTTTACACAATGGGCGGCAATTTGCGCCCCCATTACCCCCGCGCCGCATACCGCCACCTTGCGGATATGAAACTGGCCTGCATGACTGGTTTGCATAGACTTCGCTCCGTTCAGATAAAGAAGGGATGGCATTGGCTTTAGTGTAGTACGTGAGGCGTGGGTTCACCTGCAACGAGTTGTGCCGCTGACGAATTCAAAGAGGATTAAGCAGGAAGTCGCGCACCAGCATGTCTCGCGTTGACCGGAACTCTTCCAGGATAACTTCATGCACCTTCGTCTTGCCCCGGTCAGCCATCCACACCAGGCCCACGTGCATCGTGGCATAAGGAACCTGCAACGGCAGTACGCTCAGCAAGCCCAGGTCCTGGAAATACTGCGCCAGGACACGGGTCATGAACCCGACCGAGTCGGTGTATTGCAATACGCCGATATTCGTCAGGGTCGAGAGCGATTCCAAGTGCTGGCTGGGTACCTTCAACTTCTGGTCGAGCAGGAACTCTTCAATGACCGAGCGCGTCGATGCGTCCTGCGTGGGCAATACCATGGGGTATCCGCCCAGCATGCGCCATTGGGGCCGAGGCGCATTGGCCAGCGGATGGCTGGGGCCCACGACCACAACAATGGGGTCTTCATACAGCAACTCGGTTCCGAACTCTTCTCCCAGGCGCCGTCGCGGCTGAGTACCCACCACAAAATCGACGTCTCCCGTTCGCAAGCGCGGCAGCAGGTTTTCCATGGTGCCTTCCCGCACCGAAATAGTGATCTCTGCATTCAGACGATTCAGGTGGGCGACAAAACGGGGCAATAGAACGGTGGCAGCCGAAGGCAGCACCCCAAGAGAAACCCGCCCAATGCGCCCATCGCTGATGTCGCGCAGTTCGTCCTCGATGGTGGAAAGGCGACGCAAAATATCATGAGCGTGCCGGATTAAACACTCTCCATGCTCCGATGGCTCCATTCCCCGGGTCGTTCTTTTGAATAGGGGAAACCCTAGATTTGTTTCAAGGGCAGATAAATTCTTGGACACCGCCGGCTGACTCACATTCAAGTGCGCCGCCACTTTACCGATATTGCGAAACTCGTCCAAAGCCACTAGAAGCTGGAAATGCGAGAGTTTCAGGCTCGAGCGGATATACCAATCCAGCTTTGCCATGGGCAAGAACCCCCTTTCATTTATAACCAATTGGTTATAAGTATGCATCAAAAAGTCAATGGACTGCACCTGTGCCACGAAAGAAACTGGCCTCTCGCATCAAGAAACGCCCATACCGACAGGGCCCCATAACGCCCACGAGAGGAGATCGTAATGAAAATATTGAAAACCAGTTTGAAGGCCACCGGCGCAGCAATGCTGCTGATGGGTTCCCTGTCCGCCCATGCCGAATGGTTCCCGCTGGAAGTCGAAGCCCTGGAAGCTGACGGCAGCCGCACGCCGGCAACCTATGTCGCGCTGGACAAGGCGGAAAAGCCTTGGAACGTCTGCGTTTCATTCCCGCACATGAAAGACTCGTTCTGGCTGGCGGCTGACTACGGCGTCACGGAAGAGGCCAAGCGGCTGGGTATCAACCTGCAGGTGCTCGACGCCGGCGGCTACACGCAACTGAATAATCAGATCTCGCAGATCGAGAACTGCGTCGCCGGCGGAGCCCAAGCGGTTGTGATCGGCGCCATCTCGCAAGACGGCCTGGGCAACCTGGTTGCCGACCTCAAATCCAAAGGCGTCTATGTGGTCGATGCGTACAACGGCATCACGTCCGAAGGCGTAGACGCCCACGTGTTGACCATCCCCAGCGATGAAGGCCTGCGCGCCGGCCGTTACCTGGCCGAACGCCATCCGGCCGGCAGCGACAAAGTGAAAGTCGCCTGGCTGCCCGGCCCAGCCGGCGCCGGTTGGGTAGAGCTGTTCAACAGCGGCTTCCTCGAAGGCATCGAAGGCAGCGCGGTCGAAATCGCAGAAACCAAATACGGCGATACCGGCAAGGAAATCCAGGCACGCCTGATCGAAGACATGCTGCAAACACATTCCGACATCGACTACGTGGTGGGCACCGCCGTCACCGCGGAAGCCGCCGTTCCTGTGCTGCGCGCCCGTGACCTGACGAACAAGGTCAAGGTCGTGTCGGTCTACACAACGCCCGGCGTCTATCAAGGTGTCAAGTCCGGCGCCATCGAAGCGGCCGGCATGGCCCCAGTCGTTACTGTCGGTCGCATTGCCGTCGACCAGGCCGTGCGCCTGATCGAGAAGAAAGACGTGCAGCGCAACATCGGCCCCGTCGGCAAGGTCTACCAGAAAGAAGACACTGCGACTCTGGACATCGACTCAGTCTTGGCGCCCCGCACCTTCCGCCCGGTCTTCCGCGTCGAGGCAAAATAATGCACGCCACGCTGAACACCAGGCCTGATGCAGCGCCGCAAGATGCTGCCGAATACGCAAAGCCTCTGCTGTGCGTACACAACCTGGGCAAGCGCTATGGAAATCACCATGCGCTGCGCAACGTCAACCTCGCGCTGGTTCCCGGCGAGGTGCACGTGCTGTTCGGCGAGAACGGCGCAGGCAAGTCGACGCTTATTTCGATGCTTGCCGGCGCCAACCAGCCCAGTGAAGGCCATATCGAGATCGACGGAGCTCGCGTCGAGCTTGATTCCGTGGCCATCGCCCGGAACCTGGGCATCCGCGCCGTGTTCCAGGAGTTCTCACTGATTCCGCACCTGAGTGTTTCAGACAACATCTCGCTTGGAGAAGAAGAGGCGAACGGGCTCGGCGTATTGGCCAAGAGGCTGATGCGCGCCAAGGCCGCCAAATTGATCGGCGACTTGGGGTTCGAACTGGACCCCGATGCCTTGGTTGCGCTGCTGCCCCGAGGCAAGCAGCAAATGGTCGAGATCTGCAAAGCTGTGGGCCAAGGCCCCCGCGTGCTGATCCTGGACGAGCCCACCGCGTCGCTCTCAGAGCACGATACACAAGCGCTGTTCACTTTGGTGAACCGCTTGAAGGCCGAGGGCACGGCCATTGTCTATATCACGCACCGCATGCACGAGATCGCCGCCATCGGTGACACAGTTACCGTGCTGCGCGACGGCCAGATTGTCGCGACGGTAGGCGCCGACACCACTGAAGATACCTTGATCCGCCTCATGACCGGCCGGACCTTGGCTGATATCTACCCCGCCCCAACCACCAAGCTGGGCGCAGTGCGGCTGTCGCTACAGGGTTTGGCTACTCGCGATAACTGTGTGGTCGATGCCAGCCTCGACGTGCGGGCCGGAGAGATCGTCGGCGTGGCCGGCCTCGTAGGCTGCGGCAAGAGCGAATTGGGACAAGCCATATTCGGCGCAAACAAACTGGCGACCGGGCAAATTTTGCTGGATGGCCGCCAAGTGCGCTTTAATCACCCCAGCGAAGCGATCGAAAACGGAATCTGGTATAGCCCGCCTGACCGCAAGCACGACGGCTTGGCACTGGTGCGCACCGCCTTCGATAATATGGCGCTGTCCTCCTTGATGTTCGGGCAGGAGAAAAGCCGGCTGCGCAAGCCGCGCCGTGAAGCCGGCCTGGTATCGAAACTGGCGGGGCACGTAGAGTTTCCTTTCGTCCGAAGGAACGAGCCCGTATCCAACTTCTCCGGCGGCAACCAGCAAAAGGTGATGCTGGCCAAAGGGCTGGCGCAAGACATTGATATTTATATTTTCGACGAACCCACGGTGGGCGTCGACGTGGGCGCACGCCAGGCCATCTACCGCTACCTGGCCCAGCTCAGCGCCAAGGGCGCGGCCATTTTGCTGATCTCATCCGACCTTCCCGAGCTGCTTGGGCTTTGCCACCGCATGTTCGTCATGCGCAAAGGCGAGACCGTGGCGCAGTTCGAACGCGCGGACTTCAATCAGCAGGCCATACTCGAACAGTTTTTCGCTTGAGCACTTCCTATGAATACCGTAACTACTTCAGCCCCCACACCCATGACAACCCCAAAGAAGGTTTTCACGCGGCAATGGCTTCGAGACCATCAATCGGCCGTGGTGCTGCTGGCACTATTTTTCGGGTCGCTCTTGGTGTTTGCGCTGTTCGCCCCGGGCTTTCTGAGCGTGGACAACTTCACCAATGTTGGACGGCAGTCTGTCTATCTGCTGATCGTGTCGATGGCGCAGCTGATTGTGCTGATCGGCGGGGGCCTCGATCTTTCAGTCGGCATGATCGTGGCACTGGCCTCGGTTATCGGCGCCACCGTGATGGCATCCGTGCTTGAAGCGTATCCCGACTCGCCCGCGCTGGCTATTTTGGCCGGCTCGGCCGCCGGCATGGTGGCCGGAGGTCTGGTAGGCCTGGTCAACGGGCTGGGCACAGCCGTGCTGCGCATTCCCGCCTTCATGATGACCTTGGGCATGTCCTCGGTGGTGTTCGGCATTACGCTTTTCATCAGCGGCGGCATTCCCATCTATGGGCTTCCGCCAGAGTTCGGCGCCACTTTCGGCTTTGGCAAGCTGGCCGGCATTCCCATTCCCGTGCTGGTGGCCCTGGCCATCGTGGCTGTGGTCTATGCATTGCTGGAATGGACCCGCTTCGGCCGACACCTGTACGCCGCGGGCGGCAACCTGCGGGCGGCCGAGCTTTCCGGCGTACGCACCTCGCGGGTGATCATCATTGCATTCGTGGTGGCCGGCGTCCTGTCGGCCCTGACCGGGCTATTGCTCACCGCCCGGCTGGACACCGGAGAATCCAACATCGGTTCCACTCTGCCGCTTGAATCAATCGCCGCGTGCGTGATCGCGGGCGTCGCCCTGTCGGGCGGAGTGGGACGAACCCTTGCCGTGGTAGTAGGCACCTTGCTTATCGTCTTCGTACAAAACGGCATGAACCTGATGCAGATCGGAGCCTATGCGCAAACGATGGTCATCGGCTCGATCTTGATCCTGGCAATGGCACTGTCCAGACGCTGACGGATCACTCAAAACTCAACGCATTTCTCCAGGAGAAGCTTATGAACGCGCCTTTGCAGCAACAAAGCCCCACAGTCAACGCCGACCACATTCCCTTTACCGGCCAGGAGTTCCTGAAAAGCCTGGACGACGGGCGCGAAGTGTGGATCTATGGTGAGCGTGTCAAGAACATCGCCGAGCACCCGGCGTTCCGTAACTCTGCCCGCATGATCGCGCGCATGTACGACGCTTTGCACGACCCCAAGCGCAAAGAAATTTTGACGATGCCGACCGAATGGGGCGGCTTCACCCACCGTTTTTATCGCGCCGCTTCCAACATCGAAGAGCAGGTTGCGTCGCGGGACGCCATCGCTGAATGGCAGCGCATGGCCTGGGGCTGGATGGGCCGCTCGCCCGACTACAAGGGCTGCTTCCTTGGCACTTTGGGCGCCAACGCCGATTTCTACAAGGGTTTTGAACAAAACGCACGCAACTGGTATCGCAAGGCGCAGGAAAAAACCTGGTATGTGAACCACGCCATCATGCATCCGCCGGTGGACCGCTCCAACCCCTCCGCCGACGGCTCCGATGTGTTCGTGCGCGTGGTCAAGGAAACCGATGCGGGCATCTACGTCAGCGGCGCAAAGGTGGTGGCCACCGGCTCGGCGCTTACGCACTACACCTTTGTGGCGCACATCACCCAAGTGCCCATGCAAGACCCCAAGTTCGCTCCGGTTTTCATCGTGCCCACAGGGGCGCCCGGAGTAAAACTGTTGTGCCGTGTTTCGAACGAATACCGCGCGGCCGTCCTGGGCAGCCCCTTCGACTACCCGCTTTCCAGCCGTCTGGACGAGAACGACGCCATCCTGGTGCTGGACAACGTATTTATCCCCTGGGAAGACGTGTTCATGCACAACAACGTCGAGTTGTCGAACCAGTACAACACCGGCTCGGGTTATCTTGAGCGCGCCTCGATGCATGGCTGCACGCGCTTCGCCGTCAAGCTCGACTTCATTGTGGGCCTGCTTGCCAAGGCACTGGATATCACCGGCGCCAGCGGCTTCCATGGCGTGCAATCGAAGCTGGGCGAAGTCATCGCCTGGCGCAACACGTTCTGGGCGCTGTCTGATGCCATGGCCAAGAGCGCTCAGCCCTGGAACGGCATGATTCGTCCCGATGCGCACCACGCCGGCGCCTATCGCGTGATGAACCAAATTGCCATGCCCAAGATCAAGAACATCATCGAAGAGATCGTGGCCAGCGGCCTGATCTATCTGAATTCGCACACGGCCGACTTCAAGCAGCCCGAGATTCGCCCCTATTTGGATAAGTACCTGCGCGGCACGGGCGGCATCGACTCGATCGAGCGCGTCAAGGTCATGAAGGCGCTGTGGGATGCCATCGGCACCGAATTCGGCGCACGCCACGAACTGTACGAGATCAACTACATCGGCAGTAACGACGTTACGCGCATGACCAACTTGTGGGCCGCGCAAGGCTCGGGCAACCTCGCCAGGTTCAAGGAATTCGCTGATTCGTGCCTGAACGAATACGACCTTGACGGCTGGACCGTGCCCGACCTGATCAACCCCGACGACGTCAGCATCCTGAGCAAATAAATCGCAAGGAGGATCTTCTCATGGCCTCAGTCAGCACAGCCATCCGCAACGATCACACCACCATGCCGCGAAGCCTATCCAACGAACCAACGTTCACGCCGCGCCAGTTCCGCGATGCCATGGGGCAGTTCGCCACCGGAGTCGTCGTCATTACGGCCGAAAGCAGCGGCGATGTCCACGCCATGACCGCCAATGCGTTCATGTCGGGCTCGCTCGAGCCTCCGCTGGTGCTGGTATCGGTGGCGCGTACCGCCCGCATGCACGAAAAAATCCAGAAGACCGGACGATTCGGCATCAGCATACTGGCCCAGCATCAAGAGCGGACCAGCAACCATTTTGCGGGCCGCCCGATGGCCGAAGGCAAGCCCGAGTTCGAACAGCTGGATTCCGTGCAAGTGATCGCCGACGCGGTAATGCAGTTGGGCGCCGAGTTGCGCCATGCCTACCCCTGCGGCGACCACACTTTGTTCGTCGGCGAGGTGAAGGCGCTGCATCTGCTGGAAGACACGCCTGAGCCCTTGCTGTTTCACAGCGGCCGCTATGGCCGCCTGACCCATCTGGAGTGATATAGAGATGGCCAAAGCAGTTGATCTTGCCAAAGTAATCTACCAGGTGCCCGACCTCGATCTCATGGAGCAGACGCTTCTTGATTTCGGCCTGGCGCCCGCTGAACGTCGGGAAAGCGCGCTGTTCATGCGCGGCACGGGCGCCCAGCACCACATCCATGAAACCCGCCTCGGCCCTGATGCGCGCTTCATCGGCGCGGCCTTCGAGGTGTCCTCGCGCGAAGACCTGGACGAGCTTGCGGCGCTGCCGGGTTCATCACCCGTACAAGCCAACGACGAGCCCGGAGGCGGATGGGTGGTCCGCATGACATCGCCCGACGGTTTCGAAATCAACGCCGTGTGGGGCCGCGAGCGCGCCGAGCTGCTCCCACTGCGCTCACCGCATTCCTTTAATGCCGGCCAGATCAAGACACGTGTGAACGCGTCTGTGCGGGCTCGGCCCGAACCCAGTCCGGTGATCCGGCTGGGCCATTTCGTAATACACGTGTCGAATCACGATGAGACCGTGGCTTGGCTGCAAGAGCGATTCAAGTTCCTGCCTTCAGACCACTTCGCCCCGCCCGGCCAGGACAGCCCCATCGTCGGTACCTTCCTGCGTTGCAATCTGGGCACGCAACTGGTCGACCACCACTGCCTGCTGGTGCTGCAAGCCGACCGGGTCACGGTGCACCACACCTCTTACGAAGTACAGGACCTGGACTCCATCATGTCGGCGCACGACTACCTGCATTCAAAGGGTTGGCAGCTTGACTGCGGCGTGGGCCGCCATTTGCTGGGCAGCCAGATATTCGATTACTGGAAGGATCCATTCGGTTTCCGCATCGAGCATTACACCGACGGAGACGTCGTGGATGCCAGCTATAAGCCTGCGATCTTTAACGGCACTGCACAAGAAACCACGCAGTGGGGCATGGAACCGCCGTCCGACTTCTTTATGTAGCGCCCGTCAGGCATGGGAGGCACAACCGCCCGCTGCCTGGCATCGCTTCAAACCCAACCATGAATGCATGGATCGATATGAGCACCAACCCTAGCAACAAGACAACAGCGGCCAACGACGGCTCACCGGCAGTCGAACCGCTGTCGTCGGCAACTCGCAGCCGCCTGAGCCGCGTCGGCACTGCCAACATCGCCAATGCCTTGCTCAAAAGAGGATTCCGCAACGTGTATCTATTGGGTGTGGCGCCGCTGTCTCCCAATCAGGCAATGCTGATCGGCCCCGCCTACACGCTGCGCTTCATGCCGGCGCGCGAAGACATCGACACCATGGCCAACTACGGCCGTGACGACAACCTGCACCGGCGCGCCATCGAAGAGTGCCCCCCAGGCGCGGTGCTGGTCATCGACGCCATGGGCACAACCCGCTCGGCGGCCATGGGCGACATGATGGCCGCCCGACTGAAGTTCCGTGGTGTCGAAGGCGTGGTCACCGATGGCGGTTATCGCGACGCGCCCGCCATCCGGGATATCGGCCTGCCCTGCTATCAGCAGCGCAGCGCGCCGCCCGCCACACCCATCGCCATGCATCCCATCGAACTGAACGGCCCCGTTGGCTGCGCCGGTGTCGCCATCTATCCCGGCGACGTCATCGTGGGCGATGGCGAAGGCGTAGTGGCCATTCCGCGCGCCCTGGTGGACGAAATCGCCGAAGAGGCGCTTGACGCCGCCCAGTACGAAGAATACGCGGGCCTGCAGATCGACAAGGGCCGATCCATTTTTGGCCTGTTTCCGGCTACGCCCGAAAGCCGTGAAGAGTATGACCGTTGGACGGCTGCCGGCCGTCCTCAACAGGAGAACTGAACATGAACGCTGATTTCATGAAATCGCTCGAGACCATGGTCAACCGCGACGAACTCGACCCTGAAAAGTGGATCGACTTTCCCGACTATGGCTTTCGCCAGTATTTTCTATGGAAAAACGAAGAGACGGGGGCCAGCATCGCCCTGCTCGAATACGAAAAAGGGGGAAACATCCCCATCAAGCACACGCATGCGTCGAACCAGTTCATGTATTGCCTGGAAGGCGATTATGAATACACCGACGTGGGCATGCGGCTGCGGCCCGGCTCGTTCTACATGAACCCCAAGGGCAACGCCCACGGCCCCACCATTGCGCACGAGCGCAGCGTACTTATCGAAATTTACGACGGCCCCCATTACGCGGAAAAGCCGGTATTCCATACAGACGAATCCATCAGCGGATTCTTGCAGAAATAAAACCGAGGTTATTGTTTATGAACACCACAGCTGTCCAAGAAAAGCCCGCCGCCTTCAATACCGAGCGCGCCCTTGCCAGGTTCAACCTGGATAAGCCGCACTCCGGCGCCTATGTGCACACGCACGGCTGGGGCGCCGTTGATGGACGCACCACCTTCGACGCCATCTTCCCCGCCGACGGAGAAGTCGTTGCCAAGGTGGTGGGCTCGAATAAGGAAGAATACGACCGCATCATCGAAGCCGCGGTTGAAGCCCAGAAAACGTGGCGCATGGTGCCCGCGCCCCGTCGTGGCGAGCTTGTGCTGCGCATCAGCCAGCTGATGAACGAGAACATCGACGACCTGGCCGCCATTGTGGCGCTGGACACCGGCAAGTCGTTGATGGAATGTCGCGCCGAGCTGAAGGAAAGCATCGACATGGGCACGCTGGCGGCAGGCCAGTCGCGCATGCTGTACGGCTTCACCCAGCAGTCGCAGCGCCCCAAGCACCGCATGTACGACCAGTGGCTGCCCCTGGGCGTGGCGGCGGTGATCTCGGCCTATAACTTCCCGGCCGCCGTGTGGGCCCAGAACGGCTTCCTTTCCGCCATTGCGGGCAACACCGTAATCTGGAAACCCAGCCCCAAAGTGCCTCTTACCGCCATTGCCGTGCAGCAGCTGGCCGCGCAAGCGGAAAAAGAAATGGGCATGGAAGGCGTGTTCTCGTTGTTCACGCCTTCGGACGATGCCCTGGCCGAAGTGCTGGTGCGCGACACCCGCGTCAACCTGGTCTCGTTCACCGGTTCCACCGGCGTGGGCAAGAAAGTGGCTTCCATCGTCAGCGAAACCCTTGGCCGCCGCTACATGCTCGAGTGCTCGGGCAACAGCGCCGTCATCGTCGACGACACCGCCGACCTGAAACAAACCGCCCGCAACCTTACGTTCAGCTCGATCGGCACGACCGGCCAGCGCTGCACCAGCATGCGCCGCGTCATCGTTCACCGTTCAGTGCACGACGACCTGGTTGAGCTGCTGAAGAAGTCGTTCGCGCAGATCAAGATTGGCGACCCACGCGACGAAGATTCGGTGGTCGGCCCCCTGATCGACGCCGCAGCCCTCAATGACTACGAAAACACCATCAAGAAGGCTCTTGAGCAAGGCGCCAAGCTGGTTTACGGCGGCAAGCGCATCGACCGTCCGGGCTACTACGTTGAAGGCGCCATCCTGACTGGGGTCGACCCCAGTTGGGAATGCGCCCAGAATGAAACTTTCGCCCCGATCGTGTCGGTGATTCCCTTCGACACCCTCGAAGAGGCCATGGAGATTCACAACAACGTCAGCCAGGGCCTGGCCTCGGGCATCCACAGCACCAACATCTTCAACATTGAATACTTCCTGTCGGCCGCCGGCAGCGACTGCGGCATCGCAAAGGTGAACTCAGGCACCACCGGCGCCGACGTCGGCGCGGCCTTCGGAGGCGAGAAAGCCACTGGCGGCGGCCGTACCGCCGGCTCCGACTCCTGGAAGGGCTATATGCGCCGTCAAAGCGTGGCCATCAACTGGAGCGGCGAAACGCCCTGGGACAACCGTATTTCGCTATAAGCGGGATTTTTTAAGGAAACACTATGAACAAGCAACGTATTACTTCACCCGCCGTCAAAGAGCCGGCGCCGCAACTCTGGTCCAACTGCATGGTTGTCGGCGACGTGGCCTACGTTTCCGGCATGACAGCGCGGGGGCCCGACGGCCAGACAGTATTGGGCGAAGATGAATACGGTCAGTCGAAGGTCATCTTCCAAAAAATCAAAGACCTCGTCGAAGCAGCGGGCGGCGTGATGGACGACGTGGTCAAGATGACCATCTTCGTCACCCGCATCGGGCAGAACACCAAAATCTGGGATGCCCGCAAAGAGTTCTTCACCGGCGACTTCCCCGCCTGCACCCTGGTCGAGGTAAGCTCGCTGGCCAAGCCCGAAATCCTGGTCGAGATCGAAGCCACCGCCCACATCGGCTGCAGCAAGGGCGCCGATTAAAAAGCAAAAAGCGGGCTTACGAAGCAGGCCGGGCGGCAATCGATCAGCCGCGAAGCTCCATGCTTGCACGCCTTGCCGCGACGCACGCTCAAATGTGCGCCGGGCAAGGCGTTTTTCAAAACTCTGAGGCGTGCCCGGTAAGGGCCACGCCTATCTTCAGCAGAAAATGCGACACATCGTCGCACCATCGTTCAAGCCACGAGTGGCGCGCATTGGATTCCACCGTGACCCGATTGCAACTGTTCGACAGCTCGTGTTCCAAGGCGGCCTTCAATTGCGCCGCAAAGCCTTGATCGCTGATGAAGACATTGGTTTCTCGTGCCAGCAACAGGCTGAACGGATCCATATTCGACGAACCCACCATCGCGCAACCATCAATCACCGCCACTTTGGCGTGCAGATAGCTGGGCTGGTACTCGTAGATTTCTATGCCGCCCGCCAGTACTCGCGTATACATGCTGCGGCATGCCCGGTATTGCAATGCATACTCGGCCCTGCCCTGAAGCAGCAGGCGCACACGCACACCCCGGCGCGCCGCACGGCGCAACGCCGCCTTCAGGCGGCGACCCGGAAAAAAATACGAGTTGGCGATCAGGACATCCTGCGTAGCCGTTTCCAGCGCCTGAATGTAGACGCTCTCTATCGTGGTGCGAAAGCGCAGATTATCGCGCATCAGCACTGTGCCCCGCATGCCTGGGTCGAACTGCTCTTGCTCTTCGGCCAGAACCCGGGCCCGCCGTTCACGCCAGCCTTTTACACGCTCGTAGAACTCGCCCCAATTCTCGCTCCAGCCATCGCGCCGACGCCAGGCCATGCGCATCCATAAATCACTTTGTGCCCTGACCAGATCTTGAACCAATGGGCCCCGCATCCGGACTGCAAAGTCGAATCGCGGCTTCGGGCCCTGCCCGTCATCGGGCACGTCTTCCAGGTCATCAATAATATTGATGCCACCCACAAACCCTATCCGCCGATCGATTACCGTTACCTTGCGATGCAGGCGACGCAAGCGCTTGCGCCTGAAACGGAAGCGATCCAAACCCGCGGGCTCGGGGCGATACACACGAACCTGCGCGCCCATCTCCTCAAGCAAGCGGGATATCTCGACCGCGTTCTCGTAACTGCCAAACCCGTCGATGACAACACGCACCTTCACACCGCGCTCACAGGCCGCACGCAAGTGTTTCAACACCCTTTGGCCGGTGTCGTCAAGCGTGAAGATATAAGTCTCAAGATGGACACTGGCCTGCGCCTCATCGATATCCCGACACAGCGCAGGAAAAAACTCGCCGCCGTTCTCGAGCAGCTCAATACAATTCCCGTCTCGCCACACCAGCCGGGCCTCTTTGCGTGCCATCACTTCCCCGTCAGCTATGTGTTAGATAAGTGCCTGCAACCCAAGCGCCGCACACGTGCGCACCCGCCGCAATCGAGCTCTCAATATCCAAAACTCAAGGCAACTCAAGCTCAGCAAATATAGGCGAATGATCAGACAACTGCCGCCAAGGCCTCCCATGCAAAACACGAGCCTTGCGCACAGCAAACCCCCGTTGATAGATGCGATCAAGTCGTAACCACGGAAAGGCCGATGGAAAAGTACGCGGCGGCGGCGTCATGCGCGCCAAGCCGTTCACACCCAGCTCGTGCACCGAGCCCGCGATCCCACTGCGACTACGCAAGTTGCGACCCAAACGCCGCACCGTGTGATGCAGCGGCATGGAACGCGTGGCCAACCCTTGCGGCGACACCGCAAACACCTCGTAAAGCCCCAACTGCTGTACAAACAGAGGCGCCAGACGATTCGTCCAGTCGTTGAAGTCGCCCGCAATGATCATCGGCGCATCGGCAGGAACCATGCGCTTGATGCGTTCGACCAGCGCCATGATCTGGCGTGTGCGTCCGCCCGCAAACAGGCCCAGATGGACAACCAGGCAATGCACCTTGGTGTCATCCACCATGATGGTCGCATGAAGCAGACCGCGCTGCTCAAGCTTGTGATCCGAAATATCCTGATTTTCGTAGCTGAGAATGTCGTAGCGCGATAACAGCGCATTCCCATGATCAGTCTGGGGATGAACGACATTGCAACCGTAGCAATAATCCATGCCCAAGGCAGCGCCCAGCGACTCGTGCTGCGCGTGCAGACTGCCTTGCCGCTCATTGCGCCCCTGCACCTCTTGCAGAAACAGCAGGTCGGGATGCAGGCCATACAAACCCAAACGCAACTGCGACAACGATTCACGCGAGCCGGTTGTCGAGCGGCCCTTGTGGATGTTGTAGCTAACAATGCGCAGGATAGACATGGCCGGCCTCCCGTCGCGGGGCTATTTCGCCTCGGTCGGACGCAAGCGTATGTGCAATTCGCGCAGTTGCTTCTCGTCCACCGGCGAAGGCGCGTGCGTAAGTAGATCTTGCGCGCGCTGGGTCTTGGGGAAAGCGATGACGTCGCGGATGCTTTCAGCGCCCGCCATCAGGGTAACCAGGCGGTCAAGGCCAAATGCCACACCGCCATGCGGCGGCGCGCCATACTGCAACGCGTCAAGCAAAAAGCCGAACTTCTCACGAGCCTCTTCGGCATCGATGTTGAGCGCCTGGAAAACCTTGTTCTGCACGTCGGCGCGGTGGATACGCACCGAGCCTCCGCCGATCTCCCATCCATTGAGAACAATGTCGTAGGCCTTGGCCAGGGCCTTCGAAGGCTCGGTCTCGAGCAATTCCTCGTGGCCGTCCTTGGGGCTGGTGAACGGGTGGTGGGCGGCAAAGTAGCGGCCCTCTTGCTCATCGTATTCGAACATGGGAAAGTCGACGACCCACAGGGGCTGCCAGCCCGCTTCGAACAGGCCTTTTTCCTTGCCCAGGTCGCTATGGCCGATACGCACGCGCAACGCACCCATGGCGTCGTTCACCACCTTGGTCTTGTCGGCCCCGAAGAAGATCAAGTCGCCGTTTTGCGCTCCGGTGCGCTCGATAAGCTGCGTCAGCGCCTGAGCATGTATGTTCTTGACGATGGGCGACTGCAATCCCTCGGGTATCGCGGCTGCATCATTGACCTTGATATAGGCCAGGCCCTTCGCGCCATAGATGCCGACGAACTTGGTGTAGGCGTCGATTTCGCTGCGAGCCATGGCGCCGCCGCCGGGAACACGCAACGCCACAACGCGGCAGGCAGGGTCTTGGGCCGGCGCGGAAAACACCTTGAAGTCGACATCGGCCATCAGGTCGGACACATCGGTGAACTCGAGCTTCACGCGCAGGTCGGGCTTGTCGGAACCAAAGCGGCGCATTGCCTCTTCCCACGTCATGGTGGGGAAAGATTCGGGCAAGGTTACGCCCTGCACCTGGCTGAACACGTGGCGCAGCATGCCCTCGAAAATCTCGCGAATCTGCTCTTCGTTGAGGAAAGAAGTTTCGCAGTCGATCTGGGTGAACTCGGGCTGGCGGTCAGCGCGCAGGTCTTCGTCCCGGAAGCACTTGGTGATCTGGTAGTAGCGGTCAAAGCCGGCCACCATCAGCATCTGCTTGAAAAGCTGGGGCGATTGCGGCAGGGCAAAAAATTCGCCGGGGTTCACGCGCGACGGCACGAGGTAATCGCGCGCGCCTTCTGGCGTGCTTTTGGTCAGCATCGGGGTTTCGATATCGATGAAGCCCAGGCTGTCCAGATATTTGCGCACCTCGATCGAGACCCGGTAGCGCAACATCAGGTTCTGCTGCATTTGGGGGCGGCGCAAGTCGAGCACCCGATGGGTAAGGCGCGTGGTCTCGGAAAGGTTGTCGTCGTCAAGCTGGAAGGGCGGCGTCACCGAAACGTTCAAGATCTCTATCTCGCGGCACAGAATCTCGATTTCGCCCGAGGCCAGTTCGGCATTGCTGGTGCCTTCCGGCCTCAGGCGCACCAAGCCGGTGATGCGCAGGCAAAATTCGTTGCGGATGCGCTCGGCCGTGGCAAAGGCTTCGATATTGTCAGGGTCTACCACCACCTGCGCCAGGCCGGCACGGTCGCGTAAGTCGATGAAGATGACGCCGCCATGATCGCGGCGCCGATGCACCCAGCCAAACAAGGTGACTGTCTGGTCCAGTTGTTCTCGACTGACCTCGCCGGTGTAGCAGGTACGCATGAAGGAGTGCTCCGTATTGTTGAATCTGTTGGTGTCGGCGGCAGGGCCGCAATGGCCCTGGTCCGCGGAACGCGGCGCCGCCAGGGCGCCGATGGGAATCAGGTGGCGGCCGCCGGTGTGGATGCCGTAGCAGACGTGGTGTCGGCGGGCTTGGAAGCCGGCGCAGTCGACGAGGCGGAAGAGTCGCCGCTGGAGGAACCCTCGGCGGCCCCGCTCGGTTTTTTGCCGCCGTCGCGGAAATCGGTTACATACCAGCCCGAGCCTTTAAGCTGGAAGCCTGCAGCGGTAACTTGTTTGACATAGGTGCTTTTACCGCACTGGGGACAATCGGTAAGAATGGGGTCGGACATCTTTTGCAGAACGTCTTGCGCATGACCGCAATCGCTGCATTTGTATGCATAGATAGGCACGGAAAAAAATCCCAAGAAAAATAGTCTAAGGAAAACCGCCGGCTGCCGCCCTGGGGTCGCGCTTAACGTGCGACGCGCGGCATAGCATCAGCCCGGATAGTGGCATCGGCCGAATCAGACTATGAAAACCACGGATAACGCGTGATTTTAGCTGTTTTTGCCGTTTACCACCCAGAAGGCGCCTGGCCTTCGCCAAGTAAATGAGGGCAGGCGCGGGTAAATCAAGGGACGATCAACGGGCGAGCATCTGCCGTAGCGGCCAAGCATCCCGCGATCATGATACGGGGGCTCACGACTCCGAGATGAAACGCCGCACTGAAGTTGAGGCGCCTGATAAGGCCCCTGCGGGCTGCGTAGCTGGGCGATCTGAAGTATTCTAAGCGGTTGGATCGCTCTTTTTCGGACCTGCTTTCATCATGCCCACCCCTTCTGCGTACACGTTCTCGCAACGCGCGAAAAACATCACCAGTTCGACCATTCGCGAAATCCTCAAGGTTACCGAACGGCCCGAGATCATCTCGTTCGCCGGCGGCCTGCCCGCGCCCGTCGGGTTTCCGATTGCGAACGTAAACCAGGCCATCGACCGCGTCTTGCGTGAAAGCGGACACTCCGCCTTGCAGTACGGCCCCACCGAAGGCTATAAGCCGCTGCGCGAGTGGGTGGCGCAAGACATGCAACGACGCGGCGCGCAGGGCGTCAGTATTGACGAGGTTTTGATCGTGTCCGGGTCGCAGCAGGCGCTTGATCTATTGGGCAAGTTGTTCATCGATCCGGGCAGCAAGGTGCTGGTGGAAGCGCCCAGCTATTTGGGCGCCCTGCAATCGTTCTCGCTGTACGAGCCCCAGTACCTTACCGTGCCCACCGACGAAGGCGGCCTTATTCCCGAAGGCTTATCCGAGCAGCAAATGCGCGAAGCGCGCTTCATCTACGCCTTGCCGAATTTTCAAAACCCCACCGGCCGCACGCTGGGGCTGGAGCGCCGCAAGAAGCTCGTCCAACGTTGCGCCCAAGCGGGCCTGCCCATTATTGAAGACGACCCCTATGGCGATCTGCGCTACGCAGGCGAAGCCCTGCCCGGGTTATTCGCCCTGGGCCGTCAGGCCGGCGCCACCGTGATTCGGCTGGGCTCGTTCTCGAAAGTACTGGCCCCGGGCCTGCGACTGGGCTATATCGTTGCCCCGGCGCCCATCATCAGCAAGCTCGTGCAAATCAAGCAAGCCACCGACCTGCACACATCAACGCTGACACAGATGGCCGTATACGAAACCATTAAAGACGGTTTCCTAGACCAGCATCTTCCGGCCGTGCGCGACATCTACCGCGAACAATGCGGCTACATGCTCGACGCCATGCAGGCTCACTTCCCTTCAACTGCCACCTGGACACGGCCTGAAGGGGGCATGTTCATCTGGGTCACCCTGCCGTCGCACATCGACGCGCAAGCGTTACTGGCCCAAGCCATTGAACAGAAAGTCGCTTTCGTGCCCGGCGCGCCCTTCTTTGCCGACGAGGCGCGGCACAATACGCTGCGCTTAAGTTTCGTCACCGTTCCCGAGGCCCGCATTCGCGAAGGCATCGCGGTGTTGGGCCGCCTGATCGCTGAAAGCGAAGCCACAGATAGCGAAACGGAAGCGAAGGCGCTCGATGAAGCAGATGCCGCGTCCATGGCCTTGGCTGCCGCGCCCGACAACGCCGTCAACCCCTCCGCCGCCGGCCAGCCGGCAGTCTGATTTTCCCGTATGTCGTCGATACACCAGCCTCCACCGGACAACCACGCCTCCAACCCGCTACCCGACCTGTCAGACATGCGCCACGACGATTGGGTCGAACGCTGGCTGCCAAGGTCGTGGGGGCCTTATGCGCGGCTATGCCGGCTGGATCGGCCCGTGGGCACTTGGCTGACCCTGCTGCCATGCCTGGCCGCGCTGGTGCAGGCCGCCGAGGGCTGGCCCACGCTGTGGCGCCTGTTTATTTTTTCTTTGGGTGCGCTGTTGATGCGCGGCATCGGCTGCACGCTCAATGACATCTTTGATCGCGATCTTGACCACCAGGTCGAACGCACCCGCTTCCGCCCCCTGACCAGCGGACAGATCACACTGCGCAATGCGCTGTATTTTTTGCTGGGCCAGTTTGCCATCTGCGCGCTGCTGCTCTTCGCCATCAACGAATACAGCCGCTGGCTGGCCGTGGCGCTGGTGCCCATCGTCATCATCTATCCGCTGTGCAAGCGCTTTACTTATTGGCCTCAGATCGTTCTGGGCATCGGCTTCAATTGGGGCATGCTGATGGCCTGGTCCGACACGCAAAACTATATTCCGCTTGCCGGCGTAGCCATGTGGGTCGGCGCGGTGCTGTGGCAAGTGGGCTATGACTCGATCTACGCCTATGTCGATGTGCGCGACGACCTCAAGGTGGGCGTCAAGTCTACCGCCATGCGTTTCGCCGAACACGGCAAGCTCTGGATCAGCGGCTTCTACCTGGCCACCTTCCTGCTATGGCTGTACGGCGGCTTGGCCCTGGGGCATCATATTGCGTACTTTGTGGTGCTGGCGGTTATAGGCGGCCATTTCCTGTGGCAGATGTTCACCTTCAACCTCGCACGGCCCGACCGCAACTTCATGCTGTTTCGCTCGAACATGACGGTGGGCGTGATGCTGATCGTCGCAACACTGGCGGGCACATTGTTATAAGCCGGCTCACGTGGGTAAAACGCTTAAGGGTTTGGCTTTTTCTTCAAGTCATCCCGGCTATGCTTCCCCAGCGAAGATGCTCCGGAGAAGTAGATGGCGCGGCCCAGCAAGTGCCCTGCGACAGGAATAGAGAACACCAGAAAAAGGACAGCAAGCGCAGCGATACCCATCGTATAAGCATCGCGGCTTGCGAGCGCTACACCCGCAACGGTTAGGCCCGCCCCAATCGTTCCAGCCTTTGTAGCCGCATGCATGCGTTGCAACGGATCCTTAAAGCGCAGCACCCCCAGGCTTGCGGTAAATAAAAAGGCGAAGCCGGAAAGCTGCAGCAGCAAGGCTAGTATCAATAACACGTTGGCCATATTCATTGCCTGCCCTTCTTCTCGAGAAAGATCGCCAACGCACAGGTACCCATAAAGCCAAAGACCGCCAGCCCAAGCCCCACGTCCAGAAACTCGCGACGTCCCGTCGCACCCATCGTTAAAGCGGCCGCCGCCACCGCCAATCCGGTCAGCATATCCAAGGCAACGAAACGATCGGCATGTGTCGGCCCGCGAAGCATTCGAACTATAGTCATAGCCAATGGCGCGATCAAAGCAACAAGCAGAGCTCGAGAAACCATCGTCACAATGTCAGTGAGCTGTATAAGTAGGTCTGTCATCCTTCAATCACCAAAATCGTGTCTTCGAACGCACCGCGTATGCCGTTAACGATTTCTTCTTCTGAGTCGACATCCAGGCAGTGCACGTACAGGCATTTCCGATCATCGCCAACGTACAAAGAAGTTGTACCTGGAGTAAGGGAAATAAGGTTGGCCAGCGTGGCTATACCCATATCGGTTTTCACCCGTATCGGTACCGCAATGACCGCTGATCGAAAAGCCTGATCAGACGCGAATACCGCCCGAGCCACTGACCAGGAAGAAAGCATCAGCTCGCGCAAAAATATTACGCAAAGCTTAAGGCACGCTACGGCTCGGCGAAAAAAGCCTGGCTTCATGGCGAGACTCCCATCGTGGAATGAGATGAGTCGAGCGTCGTGGATATGTAATGGTCGGGGTTCAACAACGAATCGGCCGCCAACTGCGAGAATGTGATCAATGCCTCGGGCTGCAAGCCTAGCCACAGCGTGACCAACGCCAAGGCGCCAATTCCCGCTTTCATGGGCCCGGGCACGCGGCAGGCGAAAGTACGTTCAAACTTTGCGGGCTTCCAGAACGCTTCGATCCAGATCTTGCTCATTGAAAAAATAGTCAACAAACCGACAAATAGTCCTATCGCCGCCAACCACGCCGCATCTGCTTCGAATGCCGCGTCAATAATCAAAAACTTGGCCCAGAAGCCGGATAGCGGTGGTATTCCAGCCAAGGAAAGAGCCGGTATCGCAAAAAGCAATGCCAATAATGGCTGACTGCGCATCAAACCGCCCGCGCGCCGTAAATCATAAGTACCCGTAGTGCGATGCACGGCGCCCGCAATCAGGAACAAATTGGCCTTGACGATAATGTGATGCACGATGTAGAAAATGGCTCCTGCCATCGCCGCGGTGGTTCCCAGCGCAAGGCCAAGAAGAATGTAGCCGATCTGGCTGATGATATGAAATGACAAGATTCGCCGTATATCCCACTGCACCGCTGCACCGAAAACGCCGAAAAGCATCGTGCCCGCAGCCATCAGGGCAATGATTTCGCGCAACTGAGCGCCGCCCAAAAATAAAAGTGAAAACACACGGAAGCAGGCGTAGACACCGACCTTGGTGAGCAGGCCGGCAAAAATGGCCAAAATCGCAATCGAGATCGTATGGTAGGACGCGGGCAGCCAGAAAAAAATCGGAAAATAGCCGGCTTTAATACCGAAGCCCAGCAAGAAAAACGCGGCGGATGTTGTCAATGCGATACTGGCCTCGGTCTGGGGCAGCACTCGAGCCAAATCAGCCATATTGAGCGTCCCGGTAACGCCGTAAAGAATTGCAATTGCCAGCAAAAACAATAATGTGCTCAGCAGATTCAGTGCCGCGTACTTGATGGCGCCATCGAGCTGGGCTCGGCTGTGATCAATGACCAGCAAGCCCAACGAGGTGATCAATATGATTTCGAACCAGACATACAGGTTGAAAATATCGCCTGTAAGAAAGGCGCCATTGACGGCGGCTAAGAGTCCGAACATCAACGGGTACACACCATTGCGCACGTGTCGCCGCCGAGTGACCGAAAGGCTGTACACACCAATGGCCAAGGCCAGCGTGCCAGTAACAGCCACCATCGCCGCACCTAAGCGATCTGCAACAAAGCTGATGCCAAACGGCGCCTGCCAGCCGCCTATTGTCATAGCCAGCACATCGTTTACGGACACCTGCCACAACAGCGCAAAGGCTGCGCCCAACATGAGCGCAAGCGCGGATAAGTACACAATGCGCTGCGCACCTGGCTGCCGCCACAGCACCATGCATAGCGCCGACGCCGCCATGGGAATTAAGACAGGCCACAAAATGATGTGGGCTTCCAGCACCTGGATCACTCTGGCGCCCCCTGTGCTCGTTGCTTTTCAGAAAGCTTTGCGTGGCTGTCAATGGCGCTTCCTAAAGCTTCAGCATCGTTCAGATCACGGTTGTCGAGCGTGCCAGTGTCGCGATAAATTCTAAGGGCAAGTGCAGCCACGAAGGAAATTAACGAAAAGCCAATCACAATTGCTGTCAACACCAAGGCTTGCGGCAGAGGATTGGCAGACCCCGCAGTAAGCACTTCCTCAAGCCCAGCCATCACGGGTGGCGGGTTACGCCCAATACGGCCCGCCAAGAAAATTACCAGGTTGACGGCCGCGGATATCAACATGATTCCAAAGATCATCCGGACGATATGCCGGGATAGCAGCAAATACAGGCCTACAGCCATAATTGCCGCGATACAGGCCGCATAGATCAGATTCACGTTATTCCTCGTTCTCGTAGAGGCGCAGCACCATACAAAGCATGCCACCCATGACAGTGCAATAAACGCCAATATCAAACAACAATGTCGTGCCAAGTTTGAAGCCGTTGTCGAAAATCAGCCATTTATGTGTCAGAAAGCCGTCTCCGGCAACCATGCCCGGAACGCCGCTGAGAATGGCGAAGGCCACGCCTGCCCCCGCCAACACGACGGGTGAAATTCGCAATACCTCGCGCGCCCTTTGGACACCTTGAGACAAGGCGATCAAACTGATGGCCATTGCGGCGACCAGCCCTCCAACAAACCCACCGCCGGGCTCGTTGTGTCCCCGCCAGAGGATCACGAGCGAGGCAGCCATCATTGCCCAAAATAGCAGTCGGGCAGTCGTCGAAAAAATCAAAGAATTCATGACATCTTCCTGACGTTGTGCTGGCCAGCAGTCTTGGGGCTGCGTGTGCGGTTGCGCCGCCTTAATAGGCCCCACACCCCTAGTGTGGCGAATCCGACCACGGCAATCTCTCCGAGGGTGTCCAAAGCCCGGTAATCGACGATGATGACATTGACCACATTTCGGCCGTGTGCTTCAAAAAAGCTGGAGGCCCCGAAGAATTCAGACAAGCGGCTGTCGAATGGCTGGGCCAGCATGCTGGCCAAGGCGACAAACACCACAATCCCGAAAGCGGCAGCAACAACCAGGTCGACGGTACGCTCTCGGGCGCTACGCCCGGTTTTCACGCGATCGGGAAGCCGGACCATTACGGCCATAAGCACAATCAATACGAGTGTTTCGACCGCGAACTGAGTCAGCGCCAAGTCGGGAGCGCCGTGCAGCAGGAAAATCAACGCAGAGCCATAGCCAACGACTCCCACGCCTATCAAGCCCAGCAAGAGCTCCCGGGAACAGGCCGCAGTTACGGCGCCCAGCACCGCGAAAATCAACAGGGCCGCCGGCAACAGATACAGCTTCCCGCCAAAAGAAAGAGTTCCGTCAGTACTATGACTAATGGACCATGCAGAAATACCCACAAGCGCAAGACTTGTCATCAAGGTATACCGCCGCATGTCACCGTTTTGCAGTTGCTGTGTAGACCAGCGGGCACTCGCCAAAATCACATCGACCACTGCCTGGTAAACCGCATTCGCTTCCACGCGAGACAATAATTTCGTATTTGCCAAGCCATGATGCACAGCGTCCCACTTCCATGCCAGGACGGTTCCAAGCAGGATAACCACACCGCTCAGGGCCAGCATGGGCGTAAGTCCATGCCATAACGAAATGGACATCTCAACAGGCGCGCCATAAATAGCAACCACGGCTGGGGTAATCAGGTAGGTGGAGAAGAACCCGGGAGCCACCCCCACAACGACTCCCAGAAATCCTAGAACCAAAGGCCCTGCCAGCAATCCGGGCGACTCGCCATGCAGCACGGAGGCAGGCCTATGCCGGCTGCGAACAAATGGCCTCAACGAGACCACCGCGGCAATGGCGACCATGACGCTATTGACGATCACTGCGACGACAACGGGTATGGCGTTCCAGTTGCTGCCAAGTTGCGCTTCGAAAAGAAATTCTTTAGAGATGAACCCTAGAAACGGGGGAAATCCGGCCATCGACATGCTTGCCAAAATCGCCGCCAAGGCGGTAAACGGCAAAAACCGGCCTAAACCTCCGAGCCTGCGCAGGTCACTAATACTTGTTGCATGGATTGCCGTGCCCGCGCAGAAGAACAAGGCGGCCTTATAAAATGCGTGGGCCAGCATGAACGCGCAGGCAGCCATCACCGCCGTCGGGCCGTTCAAACCGATGAGCATCACAAGAATCCCTAGCGACGCGACAGTAGACTGGGCGAGTACAGCCTTATACCCGGTGGAGCGTATAGCATGGGCCGCCGCCACCAACATCGTTGCCATGCCAATGATTACCAGGGTATCGCCATACCACCACAGGTCTGCCAGAATATGATCAAAGCGAGCCAAGAGGTATACGCCTAACTTCACCATCGTGGCCGAATGAAGGTAAGCCGACGCCGGGGTCGGTGCGGCCATTGCCTGTGGAAGCCAAAAATGAAAGGGGAACTGGGCTGATTTTGCAAAGGCGCCCAACATAATCAAGATCACAGCGGGTGCCAGCCATTGGCTGGCCAGCAATTCGTCAGCGCGTTCGCTGATCTCTGTCAGCGAAAAGGTGCCCATATCGATTCCAACCAGCAATATTCCCGCGAATAATGCCAGCCCGCCTGACCCTGTGACCAGCAATGACTGCAACGCGGCTTTGCGCGCGCCTGCCTTGTGCGACTCGAATCCAATCAAGAGGAACGAAAGAAAACTCGTGGCCTCCCAGAAGACGAACATCACAATGAGATCGTCCGAAAGCACGGTGCCCAACATCGTGGCCATGAAAGCCAAGATGAGGAAGGTGAATCTCGCTCGATCACGCCTGGCAGCGGTAGAGAAATATGCGGTCGCATAAAGAACCACTAAAGTGCCTATGCCCGTAATCAACAACGCGAATAAGAGCGAAAAACCATCAAGACGCAACGAGAACACCACATCCAGCGACGGCACCCACGGCAAGAACTCACTTACGACCTCTCCGGCGGCAACTGAGCGAACATATTGTGCAAACGCAATAAACAATCCAACCGGCAGAAGCGCGGGCAAATAGCGGGTCAACGTTCCTTCGAGCAACGCGACACGCCATCCCACGACAGAGCCAAAGCAGGCAAGCGATAAGATAGACAGTAATGTCATCGGCGCCTCAAAGGACTAAACAGTACTGCCCGCTTCAGTACGCGCATGCTATAGGGCTGCGCAGGGGCAGGCGCGCGCGTCGAAACGTCTCGTACGCTATTGACGCATAAGACGAAACGGACTAGCGAGAAGGGAAGGCGGGCTTGGCTCTCGGCCTCGAAAAATCGACGGCGCGAGCAAGTAGAAAGTGGTAAGCGAAGTATGCAATTCGCGTGGCGGGCGGCAAGGTCCATAGGAGGTCGTCAGCAAATCGCATTGGCGGCCCGACCAATACATTTAACCTTCCGGCATCAAATGAAACCGAAACCCGCGACCATTGTATCTAAAAAAAATCGCGGATCAACGCGTTTTTTCAACTAGCGAAACACCTTCCTCGAACCGCAATGGATACTTTGCCGCATCATTCAACTGGTAATGCCACCACTCGGTAGGCAAAGACGCAAACCCCGCGTGCAGCATTATTCCCAGCAGTAAAGTCCGATTCCGCTGAGCCGGCGCCGGAAGATCATCGCGGTCGTGATGCGATTGCTCGCGCATCTCGTCGAAACCCGTGCCCATGTCCAGAGCCTTGCCGCTTTCATCGAGCAAAGTCACATCCACTGCCACCCCTCGGCTATGGTTCGATCCCACAGCCGGGTCCGCCACATACTGCGGATTCGGGCACAAGCGCCACAAGACTTCTTGTGCCGCCGGCGGCCGATACGCATCGAAGATTTTTAGCGTAAGCCCTGATCGTCGCGCCGCAACAGCCGCTCGCATCAAGCAGGCGGCCGCATCCCGATGCAGCAGGCACGGCGCATCAGCCGCATAGATGGGCAAGCAGACAAAATTGTTGGAGCCGGCGTAGACCAGGTCTATCTCGACGGGATAAGTGGATGGCTCGATATGCACCAAATGTTCGGCAGGCATACGGGCGCCTGCTTCGACTTGACTTTCAAGTGGTAGCGCCGCCGGCGTAGCTGTCGGCGTCTGTTCAGGGACAGCTTGACGCCGAGTATCCGCCCCGAGCGCCATGGTTAAGAGTCTCGTGACTTCTTGGCATCGCGGCGCACTAGCCGCACTAACCAAGTAAGCAAAGTCAGCGAACAGACCAGACCCACTGCAAAAAGCAGCAAAACGATGATTTCACCGGACGTCATATCGTATACGCATTGCAAGACTTGAACATGTGCCTATGTTAACGCCATTGATACAAAGATGCCCCGGCAGCCGATCTTGACAGACGTTTCTGTGAAACAATACCTGCTTTAGGCGGTCTAACCCCAATGGCCACTCAAGATGTGCTGTTCCAGTCGCTCGAAGAGCAAGGCTGGGCGATCAGTGATCGCATTGTTCTTCCGGCGCTTACCCAGGCTCTATATAACCACGCCCACCAATTGTGGCAGCAGGGCTTTTTCAAGCCTGCTTCGGTTGGCCGCAACGCCGGCTTGGTCCACGACCCCGATGTCCGCGGCGACGCCATCTGTTGGCTTGATGAGAAGTCCCCTGCTGCGCCGATCGTTGAATTCCAGGCTTGGGCGCACCAGTTGCGCCAAGATCTAAATCGACATTTTTTTCTTAGCCTGCGCTCGCAGGAATTTCATTTCGCCCGCTATGAGCCCGGCCACGGCTATGCCCGTCACGTCGACCAGCACATAGGCTCAGGCGCGCGCAAAATATCGCTGGTGTTGTACTTGAACGAAGATTGGGAAGCCGGCGACGGCGGCGAGCTCTGCTTGTACGATGCCGAACCGACGATAGGGCCGGAGCAAGAGTCCACGCCTGCGCCGGCTTCTGACACAACCTCTGCGCCAACGCACGAGGCACCGCCTCTGCCAGCCGAGGCATCCGCAGCGAAGCTTCTGCCTCAAGCGGGCCGGCTGGTGCTATTTCGAAGCGACACAATTCCCCATGAGGTTCTGCCAGCCCGGCGTGTGCGCTGGAGCCTGACCGGCTGGTATAGGGATGACGACCAGATCTAAATGCGTGGAGAACTGGGTTGAACTGCCGATAGCCAAGTTACCTTAGATCGCGCAGACCAATTCCGTATCGTTGGGCGGCACACCTATGTTGTCTTTTGCAGCGGCCACGTCCAAATCGCGCGGCAACGTCACACCGTTCTTCACTGCCAGCACCTCGGCCATGATGCTAACCGCAATCTCGGGCGGCGTCTTGCTGCCGATGTATATGCCGATGGGGCCGCGCAGACGGGCCAGCGATTCTTCGGTCTGGTCGAAGTATTCGATAAGGCGTTCGCGCCGCAGGTTGTTGTTGCTGCGCGAGCCGATGGCGCCCACGTAGAACGCCTCTGTCTCGAGCGCCTCTAGCAGGGCCAGGTCGTCAAGCTTGGGGTCATGGGTAAGGGCTATGATGGCGGTGCGGCGGTCGGCGCGAAACTCGCGCACCACGTCATCGGGCATTTCGGAAGTGAGGGTGACGCCGTCTACCGACCAATTGCCGCGATATTCTTCGCGTGGATCGCATACCGTTACCGTGAACCCGTTGAACAGCGCCATGGTGGCCAGGTATTCGGTTAGCTGGCCGGCGCCGATAAGCAGCATCCGGTACTCGGGCCCGAAATTGTTTAGCAAGGTCGTATCGGAAAGAGACAGCTCAGAAGGTTGTTCGGCGGTGTGCAGGCTAACCTTGCCATCGGCAAGATTCACCTCGCGCTGCATGAGCTTGCCGTTTTCAAGCTGCCTGACAAGCTTGCTTAGAGGCTCGGGCTCGGGGTCGAATTCCAGCAGCAGTTGCAGCGTACCGCCGCAAGGCAGGCCGAAACGATGGGCTTCGTCGGCCTTGATGCCGTATTTCAAAAGCTCGGGCGCGCCTTCGGGGATTTCACCGCCCCCGCCCTCGCCGGAATAAGCGCGAGTGAAGCGATAGATTAAGTCGTCTTCGATACAGCCGCCCGACACTGAGCCCACCACCGTGCCGTCTTCGCATAAGGCCATGATGGAACCAATGGGGCGGGGCGACGAACCCCAGGTACGCACTACGGTGGCCAACAGGGCGCGACGCCCTGCCAAGCGCCAGTCGCGCAAGGCGCGTAATACGACGAGATCTAGATTTTCCATGACTTGAACCCAATCGAAAGTGCCGTGCGTGGTCGTCGACCAGAAAAAACAACGAGTTGGTATCGCTGCTGCGCGCACGTATTGAGTCTTACTATCTACAGTATATGCGTATATGCCCTTCTCGACGAGCCGGCATTTTTCATGCCTGCGGCGCGTGGCGGGCTCGCCAAAGCACCAAATAGCAGGAAAAACACGTAGCCGCCCAGCGGCGAAGACCCATCCAACAAAAATTTCAGGTCGGCATGCCGGCCATCTATACAGCTTATATGCCCCACCAGCCGCGCGGGTTGAATAGTTAACGATCCCGCCCTGGATGCTTGCTTTCAATCCAGCGCAAAACAATCAGTATGAACAAAGCCAACACCGTGGCCATGATGGCGGTAACCTCGCGACCAAGCGCCACGGTAACGCCGATTGCCGCCGCCATCCAAATCGACGCAGCCGTCGTCAGGCCCTTGATGATGCCTTCTTGATCCAGCTTGATGATGGCGCCCGCGCCCAAAAAGCCGATACCGGCCACAACGCCTTGCATCACGCGGCTGAGGTCTGCCACTTCCATGCCGCTTTCCAGCGGGGCAAGCACGAATACGGCCGCGCCTAACGCCACCAGCGTATGAGTGCGAAGACCGGCCGCTTTGCGCCGCTGCTCGCGTTCGTAACCGATGAGCCCGCCCAGCAGCACGGCCATAAGCAAGCGCACGGCGATGCGGGTGGCATCGGCCATGTCGCCAACGTCGGAAAACTCTTGCGCCAACGTCGACCAGATGGTTGAAAATGCATCGTGCATTATCGGGAGTGGACCCTTTCGATGTAATTAACCCGGCCGTACCAAGTGGGCATCCGGCACAGCAAGGAAGTTGGTCGTTACCATTGTAATGACACTTTTAGCCAATTGTTAGGACAGAAAAACGCAATGCCGTCCACCCCAATCGGATAAGACAGCTTCTGCAAGCTGATCGACTTGATCGCGCTATTTTTAGCTGCCACGTGCCTTAACTTATTTCATCATCGACGGCAGCCAGAGCGAGATGGACGGCACGAATACGAGCAGGGCAAGGCGCACGATATCGACTAGCCAAAACGGCGTTACCCCGCGGTAGATAGTGGCCGTGGAAACGTCCGGGATTACCGCTCGAATGATGAACACATTCATGCCTACCGGTGGCGTGATCAGGCTGATTTCCGTTACCACGACCACCACAATGCCAAACCATATAAGCACCAGTTCGGGCGGCATCATAAAGCTCAGATCCAATGCTGCGATGATCGGGTAGAACACTGGCACGGTGAGCAAGATCATGGACATGCTTTCCATGACGCAACCCAGCACTAGGTATGACGCGACAATCACGAGTATGACGAGCAACGGTGAGAAGCCATGTGCCAAAATCCAATCCGTCAGCAACAGGGGAGTCTGGCTCATGTTGATCATATTGGAAAACACAATGGCGCCGATCAGCACAGCGAAAACCATGCCAGTGGTGCGTGCGGTGTCAGTGAGAATGTTAAAAAACATTCGCCAAGTCAATGATCTACGCGTCAACGCGATCACAAGAGCTCCAGCGGCCCCGATGCCAGCCGCTTCGTTTGGTGTGAAGACGCCGCCGTAGATACCGCCAATGACAAGTAAGAACAGCGCTCCGATAGCCCATACGTCTTTAATCGCACGCAGGCGCTCGCGCAGAGTCTGGCGGCGGCCCGGCGGCCCGGCTTTAGGGTCTATCAATGTCACCACCATAATGGCGAACAAATACAGGACGACGGCCAGTATGCCCGGTAACAGTCCAGCAATAAACAACTTACCGATGTCCTGTTCAGTCATGAGCCCATAGATGATGAGGATCACGCTGGGCGGGATTAAAATACCCAGTGTGCCTCCGGCCGCGATCGACCCACCGGCCAGGCTGGGCGAGTATCCGTACTTCCGCATGGACGGCATGGACACCTTGGCCATGGTGGCGGCGGTAGCGAGGCTGGAGCCGCAAATCGCACTGAACCCGCCACAGGCCAGGATAGTCGCCATGGCCAAGCCACCGCGATAATGGCCCAGCAAAGCGTACGAGGCCGCATACAATTGTTGCGACAACCCTGCCTGGGTAATCAGGTTGCCCATTAGGATGAACAGTGGCACGACCGCCAAGCTATATGTCAAGCCAGTTTCATACGCGGTGTTGGTCACCATGGCCGCTGCAGCGCCCCAATTCACCAATAGCCCGAAGCCTGCAAAACCGACCAAGCCCATAGCGAAGGCAATAGGCACCCGCAGCCCCATCAGCGTGAATAACACGACGAATCCAAGCAGAGTGGCGGTCATGGTAGTGTGTCGTCCGAAGTTGCAGCCGACGCATGCTCGGTGCTAGACACCGCTGTTTGAGCACGAGACATCGACCGTCCACGCAGCGCTTGCATCAACATGATAAATGCTGCCAGGGCGCTCATGGCGCACATCAGCCAGGCCAATGGTCCCATTGGGATGAGCAGGGCCGCCGTGACATCACCGTATTCCATCGCCTCGCGCGCCTTGCCTGCCAGATGCCATGCCAAGAAGGCCATGCAACCTGCGCACAACAGGGCCACCACGCGCTCTTGCACGATTGCCGCGTAGCCTTTGAACAGATGCTCAAGAAGATCAACGGCAATGTGCTCACGAGCTAGCGATACAAGTGGCAGCGTGCAGAACACCAAGCCCGCCAGCAATACTTCAGTAATTTCAAATGACCCCAACACTGGGCGATTAAATATATACCGTCCAAACACGTCGACGACGGTCAACAACATCATGCCGCACAACACTAAAGCTACTGCCATGCGCAACCATTGGGCTGCATGATCTATCAGCCCGTCGAGCAAGGAATAAAGACGGCCTGTCATGGCTTGCGGCTCTCAATTTCAGCCGAGATCTCCATTGCTATACTGCGCAGCTCGTCAAGTGCCTTCCTGCCATCGACGCCTCGTTTTTCAGCCTGTTCGACCCAGCTTGCCTCAACCGGCGACGTGCGCTCGCGTATAGCGTCCAACAAGCCATCACTGGCAGTCTGCACCTCGATGTTATGCCCCTCCATATGCTCGAAGGCATTGGCTGCCATCTCGTCGAACGAGCGCCCCGCCATACGCGCGTAATTCTCACCTGACAGACGCATTATGGTGTCCTGATCTTCTTTGGTCAGACCGCGAAATTTTTCTTCATTCATAATGAAGAAAAACGAAGTGTTGTACAGTCCACCGGGTATTTGCGTGGAATGCGCGATCACACTCGATAGCTTGAACCCTTCGATGGAATCATTGGTAAACAGCACACCGTCGGCCACCCGATTGGCAAGAACCTGATATACCTCCGAAGCCGGTTGCATCAGCGGGCTGAAGCCAAGTGCCTGCGCTACTTCGTTGACGATACCGCCACTTACTCTCATCTTCTGCCCTTGCAGGTCTTCCATCGTCGTCATAGGACGCATGGTATGAAAGATATGGCCAGGCGTATGAGTGTATACGCTTAGTACTTGCACCCCGCGATGCTCGCCAGCCTGCTCAAAGTACTTTTTGTAGATGCGCCAGTACGCAGCCGCCACTGCCTCGCCATGGTTGCCAGTGAATGGCAGTTCCACCGCCTTAGAGAGTTCAAAGCGCCCTGGCTGGTAGCCATGCACGCCGTAGGAAATGTCAGCTTGGCCCTGTCGCACAACGTCGAACGCGGCCGCGGGGCGTCCCAAGGCTGCAGGCAAAATAACGACCTTGACGCGCCCCTCGGTTTCTCTTTCGACGCTTTCGGCCCATGGTCGGAGCACCCTGGACATGAAGAAGTAGCCGGGCGGGAGCCATGAGGATACCGTCAACTCGGTGGTGGCTAGAACCGGCGCGTTTGGGCCCAATGCACCGCCTATAGCCAGCGTGGCCAAACTCAACCATTTTTTTATTGTGAACATAATTGCGCCCTGTGACTTTTATAATTGCGTCCTGTGACTTTTGTTCTAGTCCGCCGAACGGTTCGCTTACTTTTTCTATTGAGCCAGTTCTGCAGCAAGCGTGCGTAACTCGTGCAATGCCTGCTTGCCATCGACGCCACGCTTCTGTGCTTGCTCCATCCAACCGGCCTCCACTGGCTCGGAGCGCTCACGGATGGCACTCAATAGGGTGTCGGAAGCGGTTTGTACTTCGATGCCGTGCGTCTTCATGTAGTCAAATGCAGTCTTGGCGACATCGTCGTAAGAGCGGCCCGCCATGCGCGCGAACTCTTCTCCCGACAAGCGCATGACAATGTCCTGGTCCTCCTTAGACAGACTTTGGAACTTATCTTGGTTCATGATGAAGAAAAACGAAGTGTTGTACAGCCCACCCGGTATCTGTGTGGAGTACTTGATTACGCTGGACAGCTTGAAACCTTCGATGGAGTCGTTGGTAAACAGCACGCCATCGGCTACCCGATTAGATAGAATTTGATAGACCTCTGAAGCTGGCTGCAGCAACGGGCTGAAGCCGAGCGCCTGTGCCACCTCGTTGACAATTCCACCACTGACCCTCATTTTCTGCCCTTGAAGATCTTCTATTGTGGTCATGGGCCGGGACGTATGAAAGATGTGACCAGGCGTGTGGGTGTATACGCTCAGCACCTGTACGCCGCGGTGCTCGCCAGCCTGCTCGAAGTACTTTTTGAAAATACGCCAGTATGCGGCAGATATCGCCTCGCCAGAGTTACCAGTGAACGGAAGCTCCACCGCCTTAGATAGCTCGAAGCGGCCGGGCTGGTAACCATGCACACCATAGGAAATATCCGCTTGGCCCTGACGCACCACATCGAATGCGGCAGCAGGGCGGCCCAGCGCTGCGGGAAGGATGGTGATTTTTACACGGCCTTGAGTCTCTTGCTCGACACTTTCCGCCCAAGGGCGGAGCGCCTTGGTGACAAAGAAGTAGCCGGGCGGCAGCCAGGACGATACGGTTAGCTCCGTCACCTCTCCGCCTATGGCCGGCGCGCCCGCCGACAGTCCCATTGCCAGACTGGCCATACCCAGCCACTTGGTGATCTTATACATGGTTGTCTTCCTCCATATTGTCGAACGTATTGTCGAACGGCTACATGCTTGGTTACTTAGTTGCGTGGCGCATAGGCCACCGCCTTGATCTCTACGACAAGCCCTGGCCTCGCCAGGCCCGCTACCTCGAGAATGGTCCAGGCAGGAGCGGGCTCCTCGGACACGTATTCGCGCTTGATTTGCGTGAACTGCGCGAGCTGATCGGCGAGCCCGACGTGGTAGGACACCAGCTCGATCAGATCGTCAAAGCCGACACCAGCCCCGGCAAGCACAAGCCCCAAACGCTCAAACGCGCAGCGTATCTGAACCTCTACATCCTCGGGAATGCTGCCATCCGGCGCCAGACCGATTTGGCCAGATATGTATATGTAATCACCACCGCGCACAGCGGCCGAATAGCCGAAGCATTCGAAAATGGTTTGTTTGCCATCGGAAGTCAGAAATTGCGGATCCGTGGGGTTGTATGCTTGCTTCATCCGTTACCTCATCCAGTTCAAGTACATGTCATATGCGGGTACCCTGGGGCAATTCGATTCCCAGTAGGAGCTTGCCGTACAGTTCACCTATTGGTTCGGGTTGAAACAGAAAATGTGTGCTCATGGCATGTAGATCACGGAACAGCCGCTCCATGGTTGCGCCCTGCGGCAGCAGCGAACCGCCGCATGCCGTGAACATACGTTGCGCACTTCCGACGGCCATCCGCAATGCCAGCACCATGCGCATGCGCATTGCCGCGCGATCCGCAGTATCGAGCCCAGCACCTTGAGCCAAGGCTTGCTCCATGCGGCGTGACTCCAGCAACAGGCTGTCGCACAGCAGTTGGATAGTGGCGGTACCTGTAGCCAGATCTATCTGGGACACCGGTTCGTCGATCTGCCTTGTACGCGTGGCGGCCCGCACCCGGTTTCCGACCAAGCGACGGAATTCATGCGCCACACCACTAGCCACACCCAGAATTGCCGCAAGACCCGACAACATGAAAAGTTGATTAACCGGGCTGGCATAGATCGCCGCGCCATTGCGAGAGTCTTCGTGCCGGCCGCCCTGCTGTATCACCTCCCACGGCATCCAGCGATGCTCGGGCACGAACGTTCCATCGAGCCACACGTCTTTACTGCCCGTACCGCGCATGCCCAGCACCTGCCAGCTGTCGTGGTCGACCCCGAACTCGCTGCGAGGCACCAGCACGACATGCGGCGTCACTTGCGAACCGCAGACCTGCGGAACATCTACCAGCAGTGCCACCCAGCTGGCGACGTCTATGCCCGACGCATACCGCCAATGACCAGACAGCTGCAGCCCTCCGTCGCGAAGCTCGACCTTTACGTCTCGCCCAACACCGCCTGTCAACACCGGTACGATCACCGGCTGCGCACCGCCGAAAACCTCAGCCTGCGCCTCATGGCTGAATTTCCCGAGCATGAGAAGGTTGGCACTGCCCAGGCCGGAGATCCAGCCGCAAGAAGAGCAGCCTTCACCCACCGCCAGCACCGCTTCCCATATGTGATCCAACGGCAGACCCAGCCCGCCATGCTGCTTGGGAATAGCGACACGAAACAGCCCTGTTTCGGTCAGCCGCTCGAGTACGTCGGATGGAATTCGACGTTCGGACTCGATGCGGCCCGCCTGCTCGCGCAACCACGGAACGATCGCGCTTACTGCCTTAAGTGTTGGGTTTTCACTGCCTTCCCGCACCCGGCTCATGATGACATCCATATAAAGTGACCTTACACTTGCTTGACGCTGAAATCGATGAATGGGGATACTATATGTGGCAACATGCATGGTCATCGGTATACCGAGATACCAACAAATATTCCCTTTCACCGGTCCCTTCCAATCGATGCTATGGCAACTGAGCACGGCACTTGGCGCCTGCCTACAGAGCAAATCACCCTGCTCATGGAACACGCTCACCTGGGCCGGGAACGTCGTTACCGCGCCGGGCAGGTCTTGTACGAACAGGGAAGCCATACGCTCGGCTTTCATCTCATACGCTCCGGTATGGTTCAGGTGTCCATGATCACCGCCGATGGGCTGGAACTGATCCTCGAGCTCATGGGCCCGAACACTGTCCTGGGCGAGGGTTCAGCTTTTCCAACCACACAAAAATTCTCGCGCGCGCTCGCGCTGTGCGACACTCAGACTATCGAATTCACCTTGCCCGACATGACGGCGGTATTTCGTGACCATCCCGCTTTCGGCGCCGCTTTATTCGAGATCAGCAGCCAGAAGCTGGCCATCATGATGAGCCGCTTCATACGCTTGGCTTCACGCAAGCCTGAAGACCGAATCCTAGAGCTGTTCGAGCGCCTGGCACAGCAACTCGGCCAGCCTCATCCTGAGGGGCTGCTAGTTGACATTCATCTCACCCATGAACAAATTGCTGCGATGACAGCCACCACCCGTGTCACGGTAACGCGCACGCTGCAGCGTCTGAAGCGCACAGGGCACATTCGGGAGTGCGCTGGGAAGCTAGTACTTACCAGCAAAGCCAGGGCCTATTAAGTCGTCAAGTACTTGAAGTCGATTGCATGGCATCGCGTGGAGTACAGCTAAGCCATTGCATCCTCGGGAACCTAGGGCTGGAGCTCAGCGGGCTGAGTTGCATAGCCACCCTGAAAGTACATCAGGGGCGGATTCACCGCTGACGGACCCGACATGCCTATAACACGCCCTACCAGTAAATCGTGGTCACCCAGCGGCATGCTATGAGCCAACTCACACAAAAAAGACGCATTAGCCTCACGCACTCGCCAATAACCTTCTTCCCAAAGCAATTGGTCCAACGCGCCCGACGAAGGTTTGCCCGCAAAATGGCGCGAGATATCCTCTTGCCGATGTGTTAGCAGATTCACGCTGAAGCATCCCGCGTTATTGATTGCCTGCGCGGTCCGGCTACCACGAGCCGCACAAAATGACAGCAGCAAAGGCTCAAGGCTGACGGAACTTAGCGAGTTGACCGTCATGCCGACAGGCTCCGACGCTTGGCCAGCCAGGCATACCGCCACCCCCGTGGGGTAACGTCCAAATAAACGCCGATAAACTTGTGTAGCGTTGTAATCACATAACATAACAACTCCCGAAGGACAGAGGCGGCTGGCAGAAGCAGCCAGCCTACATCCCTTTTTTATATGCGAAAGCACCCACCGGTTCAGTATCTGCGGGCACAATCGCAGACAAACGATTGACGGAAGTTCGCGTGTAGCCCCCCATACGCCGCACGTGACCACGCAGCAGGTCCACGAATGCACTGGTGGCGCTAGAGGCGGAGCGCCCATTTATCGAGTACAGACACACTTCTCGGTAAAACACAGGCGCTTCAATTGGCACCATACGCAATCCGCTCGCGGCCACCCAGTCAGCTGCATAGGTGGGGCATGCGGTTAAGCCCAATCCCGCAGCAACCATGCCTATGGCGGTCGTCATATATGAGACCTCCATTTGACACTGCTCGAGCACTTGACGCCCAGCGAGGTCCAACTGCGGCAATAGGCGCCTCAAGAAGTCATGCGTGGGCGAGATAAAAGGTATGTCCCGCAAATCCTTCCACGTCACGCAACCGCGATGCACCAGCTTGTGGTCAGGTGGACAAACCAACCAATGGCGATCGCGAAACAGTGGCTGCCGGATTACGCTGGCGTGCTCGCCCCCATCGTCTGGCCCCACGGCAATATCCACGTCGCCACGCTTGACAACGTCGAGCAGAGCCTCGGGCACAGTATCGACCACCTTGATGTCGATACCCGGATGACGCTGGCGATATTGAGCTAGTATTTTTGGCAGCAGCACATAGGCCATAAGAGGCGGAGCCGCTACACGCAACATGCCCCGCCGCAACTCTCGCAGCTTTCCGACTTCCGTCAATGCCGTGTGTAAGTCCCCCAGTATTCGCTGAACCGTAGGCAATAGCTCTGTGCCCGCCTCGGTCAAGGTGACGCGACGTGTGTGGCGATCGAACAAAATCACACCCAGATCACGCTCCAGCTCGCGGACCAGCACACTAAGCGCCGACTGCGTCAGGTGCATCTGAACTGCCGCTCGCGTGAAGCTACCGTACTGCGCGACCAGAACGAAGGCGCGCAACTGACGTAAGGATGGATTCATATAATTTTTTCATTAATCAATAAACAAAATTCGTTTGAATTATATGATGACCTGTCTTCTAATGATTTAGAAATATAAAAGCGACCTCGACAGGAGTACTTCCATGACCAACAGCCCGGACCTGCCTATGCCGCCGATACAAAGCCTGCACCACTTTGCCTGGCGATGCCGCGACGCAGAAGAAACCCGGCATTTCTATGAAGACCTGCTGGGCCTCCCTTTAGTACACGTCATTGAAAATGACCATGTCCCCAGCACCGGCGAATACTGCCCTTATGTGCACATTTTTTTCCAGATGCGCGATGGCTCATACATTGCCTTTTTTGACTTGGGTGACAACACTGTCAGCGCGCCCCCTGGCAATACACCAGCGTGGGTCAACCACTTGGCGCTGCGGATCGACACCCGCACGGAACTGCTGGCAGCCAAAGCTCGGCTTGAGGCTGCAGGCGTGCAAGTCCTAGGCATTACTGACCATCACATAATCGAGTCGATCTACTTTTTCGATCCGAACGGCATTAGGCTTGAATTAACGACACCCCTTGTCTCGGAAGAGACCATGGAAAGCATGGCCCAGCACGCTCATGAAAAGTTGGCCAGTTGGACGCGTCGTAAAGCCTGCATTAAGCCAACAGCAGCTGTGACGAACTCATAGGCATGGGCATGCATAACCTTCCCGAAATGCGCCTTGCCGTCATCGACGTCAAGCCCGGTGCTGCCATGGAAAGCCAATCGGGCTTGCAGATGCTGCACCCTCGCATCTATGGCGCCTGGCGCGAGCCCACAGGCTCCCGTCGCGTAGCGGCCATCATCATGCATCCGACCAGTAATTTCATGGGGCATTACCTCATCGCCCCACTGGCCCAACGCGGCGTGGCCTGCATGGGGCTGAATTCACGTTACGCGGGAAACGACACGCTGCTGCTAATGGAGCGAGTCATCCAGGATCTAGGCGCCGGAGTACGTTATCTGCGTGAACGAGGCTATGAACGTGTGGTACTTATCGGCAATTCGGGTGGAGCCGCATTGGCTGCCTTTTATCAGTCACAAGCTGAACAGCTCACAGCACACCAGTTTCCGCATGGCGTTCCTACCCACCTGCATCCCGACGACCTACCCCCGGCAGACGGGATCGTGCTTTGTGCCGCCCACTTGGGGCGCTCCCGGCTGTTGCGCGACTGGATTGACCCCTCTGTTACCGACGAACACGATCCTCTGTCGCACGACCCCGAGCTCGATATGTACGAGCCGCGCCATCAGGTTCCCTATGCACCAACGTTCTTAGAGCGATTTAGTGCAGCTCAGGCCAGCCGTATCGCACGCATAGAACAATGGGTGCTTCGACGGCTAGAGCTCTTACGCGCAACACCGGGCGCCCCCGACAACCAAGTGTTCCTCATACATCGTACCCATGCTGATCCACGCTGCCTGGACCTAACTCTTGATCCCAACGATCGTGCCCCCGGCAGCGTCTGGGGTGATGCGCGTGCGGTCAACTATGCAGCAAGCGCCATGGGGCGTACAACTTCCCTTACCGCTTTCCTGTCGCAATGGTCGTCTTATTCGCAGGCCGATGGCCCCGATAATTTGGCCCGCACCTCAGTGCCCGTGTTGCTGCTTACCTATACCGCCGATCAAAGCACTTTCCCAAGCACGCGAGACGCATGGCGACATGCCGGCGGCGCACGCATACGCAACGTCGACATCCCTGGCGGCAACCATTATTTGCACGGGCAGCCCGACCTGATTGAGCTCGCCGCCGACGAAATTACGCAATGGGCGCTGAACCTTTCTATTTAATGAGCCTGCTATGACTATTCCTTCACCCGCCACACCAGCGTTTGCCTCAGCTTCCGACACGCGAGAACAACGGCCGCGCATCACCCAACTGGCCAAGGGCGTCTACGGCTATATCAGTGACTTTGACCCCAACTGCGGGTTCATCGTCGGCAACGAATCGGTGGTGCTGGTGGACACTCGCCCCACGCCTCGCATGGCGCGAGACTTTCTGCTCGACATAAGAAGCGTAACTGATAAACCTGTGAAGTACATCGTTTTGACGCATTACCATGCGGTAAGAGTCATGGGCGCCAGCGCATTCGGACCCGACGCCACTATCATCGCCAGTCGCGGCACACATGATTGGATCGTAACGCGCGGCCAGGCTGACTTCGAATCAGAGGTCGATCGGTTTCCACGCTTATTCCAGGGCGTTGAGGAAATCCCTGGACTGGTCCTGCCTGATATCAGTTTTACAAAAGAACTCACTCTCTGGCTGGACGAGCGCGAAATTCGCCTCAGCTGCCTGGGCCGAGGTCATTCACAAGGCGATACTGTAGCCTACCTGCCCGATTGTGGTGTCATGTTCTCGGGCGATCTGGTAGAGAACCGTTGCGGCGTATATGCTGGCGATGCCTATCTACACGACTGGAGCCAAACACTGCACGCTGTCGATGCGATGGCGCCGACAACGCTGGTGCCCGGCCGGGGTGCAGTGCTGCAAGGCTTGGACGCCTGTCGCGAGGCCACGGCCTCAACCCGCAGTTTCATAGAGGCGTTGCTTTCTAACGTAAGTGCCGGTATCGAAGCAGGCGAGGACCTACGCGCCTGCTATGTCCGTACCGACACCGCCATGCGCCCCATCTTTGGCGAGTGGCCTCTATACCAACACGTGCTGCCCTTTGGCGTTTCTCGCGCATGGGACGAACTGCATGGAGTGGAACACCCCATAGTCTGGACCGCGGAACGCGACCAGACTTTGTGGCAGATTTTACTGGATGCACCAAAGGCTCCAGCAGCAACGTCTGTAACGTAGCTACCCCGAGTTTCGCAACCCCGCAGCAATTCCGTTGATGGTCAGGTGGATGGCGATCTGAATCTCGCTTTCAAGCGACTGCTTTTCGCGACGGCTGCGAGACTTGGTTCGCAAGCGGTGCAACAGCTCAACCTGCAGCCGGTTAAGCGGGTCAACGTAGGCAAAGCGTTCGTCCAGGGCCGAGCGCAGCGGCTCATCGTTGGCCAGCAGTTCGTGGCCCGCAACGCTGCGGAACATATCGAGCGTCAGGTCGAACTCTTGCCGGATGCAGCCGAAGAAATAATCGCGCAGGCGCTTGTGGGGGACCAGCTCGGCATAGCGCTGGGCAATATTCATGTCGACCTTGGCCAGCACCTGTTCCATATTCGAGAGCAGTATTCTGAAGAATGGCCAGGAAACCGCCATGTCGCGCAGTAACTGCAGACGCTGTTCGCGTTCGGCAGGGGCGCCCTCGCAGCCTTGCTCGATGTACTGCGACAAGGCCGTTCCGACCCCGTACCAGCCGGGCAGCAGCAAACGGCATTGAGCCCAGGAGAACCCCCAGGGTATGGCACGCAAGTCTTCGATTTTTTGACCCGGCTTGCGCGCGGCGGGGCGAGACCCGATATTAAGGCCGGCAATTTCAAGTATGGGAGTCGAGGCGAAGAAATATTCGGCAAAGCCAGGCGTGTCGTAGACCAGGCTGCGGTAGGCATGCTGCGCCGCCTCTGATACGAAATGCATGGTGTCTCCGAAGCGGGCCATGTTGTCGTGCTCTGCCCGCACCGCCGACCGCGCGGGCGTCAGGCCCGCCTCGAGGGTGGCCGCCACCAGCAGTTCAAGATGGCTGGTGCCAACCTCGACATCTTTGTACTTGGCTTGAATAACCTCACCCTGCTCGGTAAGACGTATTTGCCCGTCGATGGTGCCCGGGGGCTGGGCCACGATGGCATCGAAGGTAGAGCCGCCGCCGCGCCCGACCGAGCCGCCCCGGCCGTGGAACAGGCGCAAGCGCGTGCGCCGCGCCTTGAACACTTCCACCAAACGGCGTTCGGCACAATAAAGCGTCCAGTTGGATGTCAGGTAGCCGCCGTCTTTGTTGCTGTCTGAATAGCCCAGCATCACTTCCTGCACGCCGGCCTGGTCCTTTTGTACACGGTCGGCTACCTCGGGCAGGCCCAACCATGCGTCCATGATGTCAGGCCCGCATTCAAGGTCGGGGATGGTTTCAAACAGCGGCACCACCATCAAGCCGCCGCCGTTGTGGCGCGCCTGGCCCGGCGGGGCGCAAAGGCCGGTCTCTTGCTGCAACAGCAACACTTCAAGCAAGTCGCTTAAAGTTTCAGTGTGCGACACGATTACCTGCTCGATAGAGCGGGCGCCGAAGCGGCGCCTGCACTGGGCGGCCATGCGCCATATGGCCAGTTCTTTTTCGGTCTCGTCTGAATAGCGCAACCAGGGCGACGCCAACGGCCGGGGCTGGCGGATCTCGCGGCGCAGCAAATCGATGCGCGCGGCCTCATCCAGCTTGGCGTAGTCAACGGGCTTACCGCCGTGCTCGATGCCGGCGGCGCAAAGCAGCTCGGCAATGACCCTTTCGTTTACATCGGAGCTTTGGCGCAGGTCGAGCGTGGCCAGATGGAAACCGAACACAGCGACCGCCTGCCGCAGTTTATCGAGGCGCAGGCGCGCAACCAGTGCGCCGTTATGGCCCTGAAGCGATTCAGCCATAATATCCAGGTCGCGGCGCAAAGCCTCGGGGCTGTCATAAGGCTCGGCGGCGTACGTGGGGAACATGGCCAGCGATCGCCCCAACAGAACTTGCGCTGTGGCGGCAACGCGCGCATAAAGATGAATGCACACCCGCCGATAGGGCTCGTCGGTGCGGTGAGCCGATGTATCACCGCTCTGCGCCGCCAGCCCGCACAATTCAGCCGAGGGCTTGACCATGGCCAAAGAAAGAGAAAGCTCGGTGCCCAGCACCTTGAGCTCGGTCAGGTAGTGCTCAAGCGCGCAAGCGCTTTGCTTGAGCAGCGCCTGTTCCAGCGCCGAGGCGTCAACGTTGGGGTTGCCGTCGCGATCGCCGCCTATCCAGCTTCCCATCCTTAGAAACGGCGGCAACATGCGCACATCAACGTCGAAGACCGACCGGCGCACTGGATGCAGCCTATCGGAAAAATCCTGGTACAGGCGCGGAATGGCTTCAAGAAAGGTGCTTCGATAGTACGAGATCGCGTTGTCGATTTCGTCAAGCACCGTCAGCTTCTGCTGGCGCAACATGCGAGTGTGCCACATGGTGCCCACCAAGCCCGCCAGGCGCTGCCTGACGCGCTGCCGCTCGATGTCCGTCAGGGCCTCATCGCACAAGGCCAGCTGTTCGGCAATGGCGCGATGCAAATCCAACGTGCTTTTACGCTGCACCTCGGTGGGGTGGGCGGTTAATACCGGCGCAATGTGGGCGGTTTCAAGATAGCGCCGAATACGCGCCTTGCCCACGCCCCGGCCGCGCAAGGCGTCCAGCGTGTGCGCAAGACTGCCATGGGTGGGCTCTGCGCTGACCAGCTCGTGGCGGTGGCGGCGCTGAACCAGGTCTCGATCTTCGGCAATATTCGATAAATGCAAAAAATAGCCGAACGCCCGCGCCGTTTGGGTGGCCTGGCCGTCCGTCAGTCTTGCAATCTGGCGTTCAAGCGCACGGCTGTCGCGCATATTTCCCTCACGCCTAAGCCGTACTGCCACCTGGCGAAGCTTCTCCACCACATCGAAAGCACGCTGCCCTTCGCATTCTTTGATCACTTCGCCCAGCGTGCGCCCCAACAAACGCACGTAGGCGCGCAGAGGCGGAACATCGGAATCAGTGAAGAAATTACGTGCTGCCGGAAGCTGTCTCATAAACCCATCCTTATCGTTATCCGCGCTAATTGTGCTGCGCAGCAACAACTGTAGCAGGAAAAAAAGCCGCTACGCCAGGGCTGTTGGGAACCAGAATCAGAGCACAAGCAGGGGGCCGGCACTACGGTGCCGGCCCCCTGCTTGTTAATGATGGTCTGGCCCTGCTTTATTCTTCGACGGCTTCGGCCTCGCGCTCGCTGCGGCGGGCGTCTTCATGGCGCCAAGGCACTTCTCCGAAAGGTTGGGAAACCGGCTGTGGGCTAAGGTTGGTGGCCAGGCGCAAGATGTCGGGACGCGCATAATGGCCGGCCGAATCGCAGGCGTATTTCAAGAATACGATTTCGGACAGATCAATATCGGCCACCAGTATGTTTTCTTCGTCCATATTGGGGCCGGCCAGCATGCGGCCCGTGGGCGAGATGATGGCGCTCCAGCCACCGCCCGTGCGGATCATGTCGGGCTGGTCGACCAGGTCGAGGCGTTTCAGCACTTCGTCGTCGATGCGCGAGCTGACGTTGATGACAAAGCTTTGCGATGCCCAAGCGTGATAACGCGCCGCTGTCTCGACCACCTGGTTGAAGAAACCCGAGTTGGGGTCGTGGGTAAGGGCCGAAATGCCCGGCCAGCATCCGATGTGGATTTGCTGGCCTTGGCTGGTAAGCGCATATCGTGCCAGGTCCATCGTGTGTTCCCAGCAGATCAGGCCGCCCATTTTGCCAATGTCGGTGTTGAAGACCGGCAGGTCAGAGCCGTCGCCTCGGCCCCAGATGGTGCGCTCTACATGAGTGGGCTGCAGCTTGCGATGCCGGCCCATGATCTGGCCGCTGCGATCAAAATAAAGCTGGGTGTTGTACAGCGTGCCGCCCTCGCGCTCGGACATGCCCAGCACCACGTATACCCCCGCGCGGCGAGCGGCCGCGCCAATGCGATTGGTGGCGTCGCTGCCGATCTCGACGCTGTTGGTGTACATCTCGTAGTACAGCGGCGCCCCGCGCGTGGGCGTATGTGTCCAGATCCAGAACGGATAGCCGGGCACGAAGGTTTCGGGGAAGGCGACCAAATCGGCCCCTTGCTCGGCCGACTCTTCGATCAGCCTGCAGGCTTTTTCAATGGATTCGTCGCGGTTCAGAAACACCGACGCGGCATGAACGGCCGCCGCCTTGAATTTGGGAAATACGTCTGCCATGGGAGGCTCCTGAGTATTAATTGCTGGGGGCTTTTGCAGCGAACACGCCCCCTGCCGAAAAAATCGATTTCAAGAAGCAACAATGCCCCAACGGGTGGCAAACGTCAATGCCCCGGCCTCGACCTTTTGGCGTCAAGCGTCGGCGCAATAATTTGTGGAAATTGTTCTTCTTCCGTAAGAGCAGGCCTGTCGAATTCCACGCTGCTTAGCAATAACGCCAATATGAGACGACCCGGAAAGGACATACGATATCCTGGTGTCTATCACGCCTACCGAATATTTACTGTTGCGATCATGACCATCCACCAGTTGTCTCCCGAATTCAAGCAGAACATCCTGCAGGTTGCGGGCGCCTTGGTGCCCGTCGCGCGCGGCTGCTTCTACGAGGTCGGCCCCGATCTCGAACCGGGCGCGCATGTGGTGCTGGGCGGCGAAACACGCTGGATCAAGCCCTATGGCGAAACCTATCGCCGCTACGACCCGTTTCATCCGCGTTACTTTTCTGGTAGCCGGCGGTCTATTATTACCGCCACCGATGTACGCGGCGGCATCCATAGCCACCCCATCTACGTGCGCGAATTCATGCAACCCATCGGCGTGGCGCACAAGGTTGAACTGCTGCTGCGCGACCCCGATAACCAGATCATCGCCGGCCTGCGGCTTGGCAGAAGCGCAACGCAAGGCGAATTCTCGGCAGATACGCTTCAAACGCTCAATGCTTTCCTACCGGTCATCGAAAAAGCCTGCCTGGGCGCCCGCCGTCCGGCGCCGTTTCCTTGGGCCAACCTAACCGAGCGTGAAAGCGAAGTGATGCAATGCCTGCTGGAGGCCATGCCCGACAAGCTCATCGCGCGTCGGCTGGGCGTATCTTTGTCTACCGTCAAGCTCCATACCAAAACCATTTTCCGAAAACTTGGTGTGGCCGGTCGAGCCGAAGCCATTGTGCTGGCCTATCAGTCGAATTCAACCTAGCAGAAATTCGGCTTACCGCTGTTTATCGAATGCGGCCAGCCCCTGCTCACTTGATATAGTGCCGCGCCACCAGCGCCAGGTCGCTGTCGGCGTTTCCTGCCTGCGCCACATCACTGAACAAGGCCAACGCCTGCTTCGTAAGATTCATGGGCAGGCCGTTCTGGGAGCCGCTGTGCACAATGACACCCATATCCTTAACCGCCCCCGCAACACTGAACGCCACCGGCGTGCGGGCCCCCTTTATCACTTCGACCTTGGGCGCCAAGGCGGGCAATGCGGCGGGCGTGTCTAAAATGACATCCAGCATCGCATCCAGCGACAGGCCGGCCGCTGAACCCGCGCCCAGGGCTTCGGCCAGCCCCGCAAAATAGACGCTCATCAGGTTATTGACGCAGTGCTTCATCGCCATGCCATGACCGGCAGGCCCGCAATACACGACACGGCGAGAGTAGGCCTGCCAGATATCCTGCAGCGAATCCACGGCCTGCTTGTCTCCCGCTGTTAGGCTTAGCAGCTTCCCCTGAAGGGCCGGGGCCACCGTTCCGACAACAGGCGCCTCGATGAAAACGCCCCCCGCCTCGCCGACCATGTCCGCCAGCTTGTGCACCGTATCAAGCCGTATCGTGGCCATTTCGACGAATGTCTTGCCCCGGCCGGAACCGCCCGCGAGCATGCGTGCATGAACTTCCAAAGTAGCTTCATCATTGCTCAATATGGACAGGATCACTTCGCTGCGAGCCACCAGATCTTCAAGCGAAGCGGCAATTGCCACACCCTGGGGCGGTTCTTTGGCGCTGCGATTCCATGCGATGACGTCCATGCCGGCTTCAGCCAGCCGGCCAGCCATCGCCATGCCCATTCTCCCCAAACCCACAAAGCCGATTTTTTTCATTGCAAAGCACTCCGATGTAAACCTTCGCGTAGCAGTCAAATTACCACCACGTGGCGTGCCGAGTAAACGACTGCGTCCCTATCCTTAAGGATAGTAGGCGGCCCGCGACCTGGCCCGCTAGACTCATAGACATGAATACGCCGTTGCAGCCCCCACGCCCCGCCCCCATGTCCACTGCCGAAGCCGCGGCCTACGCGCGTCGCGTTGAAGAACTGGGACGGCTCGCACATGTCGACCCGGTTCTGAGCATCGCATATGGCGACCTGCCCAGCCAGCGCTTCGAGGTGTATGAGCCTTCAAACGCGGCCAATGCGCCCGTGCTCATCTTCCTGCACGGCGGGGCTTGGACGCACGGCGGCCTTGATTGGTTGCGTTTCATGGCGCCAGCCGTGCTCGAAATGCCGGCAGTGTTCATCGGGCTGACTTACCGCCTGGCTCCCGAACATCGATGGCCGGCCGCTTTCGATGACGTCTGTGCCGCCTTGCCCGCCGTTCACGAGCTTATTCGCCAACGCGGCTATGACGAGAAGCGCGTGGTGATCGGCGGGCATTCAGCCGGCGGCCACCTGGCGGCGCTGGCCATGCTGCGGAACAATCTCCCCTGGATACGGGCTTGTTTTCCCGTCAGCAGCCGTTTCGACCTGCGAACCGCCAATCCGAAACCGGGCGGCGGCGAAGAACGTGTGTACAAGCTGGTGCTGGCCGACCCCTCGCAAGATGCCGAGGCCAGTCCCTTGTGCTTCGTCAAGAAAAACTCTGTCCCTTTTCATATCATTTGGGGTGAAAATGACTTTGAGCGCGTCAGCACCAGCTCGCAGGCCATGGTCGCCGCGCTGCAACAGCTGGGATGCGCCGTTACACATGGCATCGTGCCGGGCGCGGGACACTTCGACACGCACTTGGCGCTAGGCGCGGCGGACAACTCTTGGTACCAACGCCTGAACAAGGAGTTCGAGCCATGCTGATAGAACGAGCCGAAGGCAAATGGGTGGCGGATTTCGTCGAAGTGTTTGGCCTGTGCAAGATTAAGCCCGGCGAGGTCGTCGCCATTTTGTCAGAAACCCAGTCTCGGCCGGTTTTGGTCGAGCTTGCCGAACTGGCCCTTATTCAGATGGGCGCACGCGCGTTTCATGTGCGCATGCCGACCCCACGCCTGGAAACAACCATCCCGGTGCGTTCGACGGGCGCCACACAAGCCATCGGCGAGCTCGAACAAATAGTGCAATTGCTGGCTTCCTGCGATGTGGTCATCGACTGCACGGTCGAAGGGCTGCTTCATTCGCCCGAACGTGCCGCCATTCTATCCAGGGGCGCGCGGATCTTCATGATCAGCAACGAACACCCCGAGATCCTTGAACGACTCAAGCCGTCAGCCCAGCTTCAGGACAAATGCCTGGCCGGAGCCAAGCTGATTACCGATGCCGAAGCCATGAAGGTCACTTCGCAGGCCGGCACCGCACTGACGGTCAACTTGCAAGGCACGCAAGGCCGGGGCAGCGCGGGCATTGCCGACCAACCCGGCAGCTTCGGCTATTGGCCCGCCGGCCTGTGCATTTGCTTTCCGCGCCCCGGCAGCGTCAACGGCACACTTGTCCTGGCACCGGGCGACGTCAACCTGACGTTCAAGCGATATATCGAATCCGCAGTCGTTTTCCACATCGAAAACGATTACGTGATCGCTATAGACGGCAGCGGCATCGATGCCGAGCTAATACGGGGGTACTACAAAAGCTGGAACGAGCCCGATGCCTATGCCGTGGCCCACGTGGGCTGGGGGATGGCGCCCGCCGCCCGCTGGGATGCCATGGCCATGTACGACAAGCGCGACACCAACGGCACTGAACTGCGGGCATTTGCCGGAAATTTTCTGTTTTCGACCGGCGCCAACGAAACCGCAGGCCGCTACACGGGCTGCCATTTCGACTACCCCATGCGCAACTGCAGCGTCTTCCTGGATGACCGCTGCGTCGTCGACTCGGGATCGCTAACCGGAGAGCTGTCGTAATGGCCGCCCAGCCCTATATCGATGTGCACGAGGTTGGCCTGACGCTGGCCGGTAACTCAATCTACGAATCCCTGTCACTCGCTATTCCCGAGTCGAAGTTTTTCTTTTTGCTGGGGCCCTCGGGTTGCGGCAAATCGACTCTGTTGCGCTTGATAGCGGGCTTGATTGAACCCTCAACCGGCGCATTGCGCGTAGACGGCGAGCCGGCTCAAGACGCCTGGCAGAAAAGCGCATTCATATTTCAATCGCCGCGCCTGGCAGGCTGGCGTACCGCCATCGACAACGTAGCCCTGGCCGGACAACTTCGGTTCGGCGGGTCGGCACGCAAATATCGCGAGCGCGCCGCCGAATTGCTGACAAGCCTGGGGCTAGGCAACGATTTGCACAAGACGCCCGCCATGCTTTCGGGCGGCGAACGACAACGCGTGGCCATTGCCAGAGCTTTTTTGCTGGACCCGCCCATCATTCTGATGGACGAACCTTTTTCGGCGCTCGATCTGAAAACCCGCGAACTCCTGCGCCACGAGCTCGCGGAACTCTGGAGGCTCTACAAGAAGACCGTCGTATTCGTCACCCACGACATCGACGACGCCCTGTCCCTGGCGGACCGCATTGCGGTGCTGGGCCCCAAGCCCACACGCGTTCTGGACATCATGGACATCGATCAACCTCGCCCGCGCAACCTGGCCTCGCCGGTATCGCAAACCTTGCGCGGGCGACTCGAACAGCTACTGACTCAATAACGAGGAGACATAAATGAAAGCTCGCGCAAAATTGCTCCTGGCCGTAACCGCCCTATGCTCACTATTGGGCACAGCGGCAGCACAAGCCAAAGAAACCGTCACCTACGCCTATCAGATGGACCCCATGTACGAAGCCGCACTGTGGGCCATGAAAAACGGCAAGGTCACCTCGGACAAGATCGAAGTCAAAATGACGGCTTTGTCCATTCCCGCACTGATCCAGGCCACCACCACCAAGCAATACGACGCCATCCAGGCCGATGTGATCAACGTGCAGCGTTCGGCCGACCGAGGGCTGCCCCTGGTGATTCTTTCGACCGCCAACCGCTATAACGCCAAGGGAGAGGGACACAACATCTGGGTCAAGAAAGACAGCCCCTATCAAACCATGCAAGACCTCAAGGGCAAGAAGATTGCCGTGCCCTCGCTGGGCTCGTCGGGCTTCAACCTGCTTCGCTTTGCAACCGAAGAGCGCCACAACGTCAACATGAACCCGCTGGGCGGCGATTTCGTATTCGTTGAAATGCCGGTGCCCCAGATTGAAGCCGCGCTTGCAGCCGGTCAGGTGGACGCCGCCACAACCATCCTCAGCCAGAACTATCGCGTTGCAAAGTCAGGCGACTACCGGCCTGTGGCGACTCCGGCTCGCGACATGTACGAACTGTGGAATTTGCGCATGATTCCTTCCATCAATGTCAGCTACCCGGAAAAAATCAAGGAGCGGCCTGAGGCCATGAAAGAGCTCGGGCGCATGATGGCCGAGTCGGCCGCGTACCTGCGCGCGAATCCCGACGAAGTCTACGGTGCTGTTGCCGAAGAGCAAAACATCGATCCAGACTTCTTCAAGGCATTATCCGCAGGGTATGCCGAGTCGCCAAACGTTCTGACGGATGACGACCGCAAAGCCATCATCAAGCTATGGGATCTGGCCCATAAGCGGGGTGTGCTCAAACAGGAACCCGATAACGAAAAATACTTCTGGGCGGACGCCGTCACCACTGAATGATGACAACTGCGTCTGCGGCGATGCGCAACAAGCGCATCGCCACCTACAGCTTTGCAACTGGCGTGCTGGGCCTGTGGATCGTACTAAGTACGATCTACCCCCCGTATCTTGTGCCCCGCCCGCTGGCGGTATTGAATAATATGCTGCGGTTCATCAGCGACTGGAGCTACGCGCAGCATACCGTCGCCACACTAGGGCATATTGCCGCATCGATGGCCGCCGCCTTCGTGCTGGGCGGCCTGCTTGCCACTCTGGCGCACTTTGTTCCAGTATTGCGGCTGGCAATTCATCACCGGCTGTCTCCGTTTGCCAATTCATTTTCCAGCATCGGCTGGACAATCCTGGCGGTGGTCTGGCTTGGCATAGGGCTTCCCACGGTGCTGGTCGCCATGACCGCCATTCTGCTGCCCTTTGTGCTGGTCAACCTGGGAGCCGGTTATGAATCCCTACCCGAAGAGCAAATCGAAATGGCGCGCTCTTTCACGCGCAAGCGCGTGCGGCAGGTGCGTTTGGTGATGCTGCCCTTGCTTGTGCCTTATTTGTTCGCCACGCTGCGCATCACCTTCGGCATGGCCTGCCAGGTCGTGCTTATAACCGAACTGTTCGGGGGCAACACGGGCCTGGGCTACCTGGTCAACATCGCCAGCCAGGAAGTCGACACCCCTCTTATTTTCGCGGTCGCTTTGATCATGGTGATTCTGTTTCAGCTCATTGACCATTTGGTGCTCGATCCCCTCCAGCGACGCATCAGCAAGACCTATGCATACTCCTGAACGCACCTCGGCTTCGTCTCCCGACTCAAGGCCGACGCCCAAGGATTTCGGTCGGACGCCGCCTGAGGCTAATTTGCCTCCCGCGACGCGTCCCTTTGCCTCTCACTTGATTGGCGACGGCATGGTGGTGGTGCTGCTGCTTGCCTGGTGGCTGGCCAGCCGCTCGATGGGCCAGGTGCTGGTGCCCGACCCGCTCGACATCGGCGGCCGGATGCTAAGCATCATGTTCGACCCGTCTCTTGCCCTGCATTGGGTGTGGAGCCTTTTACGGGTGCTTGGCTCGGTTGCGGCAGCCATCTTCCTGGGCGGCCTGCTGGCCCTTCTCCCGCGCTGGGTTCCCGCCACCGAAGGCGTCATACATAATCTGCTCAAGCCGTTTCTTATCTCCTTTCCCACCGTGGCCTGGGCCATATTGGCCACAATCTGGTTCGGGGTCTCCACGCCCACAGTGCTGTTCATTCAAGTGGTGATCCTAGTACCCTATTGCCTGATCAACATCAGTGAAGGCGTGCGGGTGCTCGACCCAGAACTGACCGAAATGGGTTACAGCTTTACGCGCCGCCCCTTCCGGCTACTGGTGCGCATCATCCTGCCGCAGCTTCTACCCTACTTCATCGCGGCGCTGCGCATCGCATACGGGGTCGCCTGGAAAATCGCCCTTATCGCCGAGATGTTCGGCGCCCAAAGCGGGCTGGGATACTTAATGGTGCGCGCGCAAAGCTATGCCGACGGCAACACCGTGCTGGCGACCTGCCTGGTCATCGTCATTCTGTTCTGGGCGGGAGACCGCCTTCTGATCTCACCTCTCTCCCGCCGCTTCGGCGGGCAAGGCTAAACCCTTCAATGTCCATGTCCATCGCGCCACAAAACCAGGAAATTCGCCTCATACGACATCCCGCTGGAAAAATCGGGACGGATGATTTCACCTTGGTCGACACCGCTATCGTCCCCGCCCAGGCGGGCGAAGCGGTGGTTAAAGTTCGCTGGCTTTCGATGGACACCTATCTGCAGGAACGAGCCGCCGGCGACGCCATGGGGCCGATTGTGCCGCTGCAGGGAAGAATGGCGGGGCGCGGACTGGGCACGGTCATCGAAGGCGCACTTCCCGCCGGAACACTGGTTCGCGGCGAATTCGGCTGGCAGCGCTATGCTACGGTCAGCGCCGCCGACCTTGTAACCATTCCCAGCTCATCCGCCCCCGAGACCTGGCATCTATCGGTATTGGGCGTACCGGGCTTAACTGCGTGGCTGGGGCTGCACCATTGCCTGTTGCGCAACGAGCTCGACCAAGAAGGCAAGACACTGCTGATCTCCAGCGCGGCAGGCACGGTGGGGGCCGTTGCAGGCCAATTGGCGCGGCTAAGCGGGCTTAGAGTGGTCGGTATAGCCGGCGGCCCCGCTAAATGCGCGCGGCTAAAAGAGCTTGGTTTCCATGCCGCAATCAATCGCCACACGGTAACGAGCTGGGCCGACGCCTTGGGGGCGGCCGCCCCCAAGGGCATAGATTTTTACTTCGATAACGTCGGTGGTGAAATACTCGAAGCCGCGGTGCAAAGCACAAACGACGGAGCGCGGGTGCTGCTATGCGGCCAAAGCAGCGCTTACAGTGGACAGGCCGCACGAATCAATTCGCAAGACATACTTTACAAGCGCCTTAATATCGAGGGGTTTCTGGTCTGGGATCACGCAGCCGCATTTGCTCAGGCCGGCCAGGCCCTGACTAAAGCAGCCACGGCCGGAGACATCAAGCTGGACGAAACTATTCATAATGGCTTGGCCACCGCCCCTGCCGCCTTGCGAGCCATGCTCGACGGCAACGGCATCGGCAAGCATCTGGTGCGCCTGGAAGATTAAGGACGAAATTGATGCTAGAGTAAAGCCTCAGCAACGGGTCGAAGAGCCTGTCCATGAGTACATCCAACAATTCCATTCAAGCCGCTAGCGCCTCAACAACAGCCGGGCAGGCGCCGCTGCGTATTGCGGTTGCGGGCGCCGGAGCCATCGGCTGCAGCCTGGCAGCCATGCTGGCCCATGGCGGGGTATCGGTAAGCCTGCTTGCACGTGGCGCCACGCTGGAAGCCGTGCGCGCCGACGGCGTGCGCCTGGAACGCGGCGACGCCCAGGAAACCATCCAGGCGCGCGTGGCCGCCAGCGATAACGCCCAAGAGCTCGGCGTGCAAGACGCTGTCTTGGTATGCACCAAGGCACAAGACCTGGCCGGCATCGCGCCCTTGCTTGCGCCCCTTATCGGGCCCGAAACCTGCATCATCCCGATGGTCAACGGCGTGCCGTGGTGGTATTTTCAGCGTCTTTCGGGCAGGCACGCGGGCCGCCGCGTTAATGCGGTAGACCCCGACGGCAAGCTTCTGCAAGCACTTCCAAGCGAACAGGTGCTGGGCGCGGTGCAATTTCTAACCGCCGAACGCCTGGCCCCAGGGGTGGCTTCATCCACCAACCACATGTTGGTGGTGCTGGGTGAGCTCGATCACACCGAAACCCCGCGCGCGGCGCGCTTGGTACAGGCCCTCAATGATGCCGGCATTGAATCGCGCCTTAGCCCTGGCATTCGCGACCCGCTGTGGGTAAAAATCATCGCCAACCTTACGTCCAACCCGCTTTCAGTCATAAGCGGGGCCACGCTCGACACCCTGTACGGCGACCCGCGCCTGCTGCCCATCGTGCGCAAGGTCATGAACGAATGCCTGGCCTTGGCCGCCAGTTACGGTGCGCGCATCGATTTCGACCCGCCAAGCTTTATTGAACAAGCCCAAGGCATGGGCCCCGTGCGCACGTCCATGTTGCAAGACGCCTTGGCCGGGCGCCGGCTCGAACTGGCCGCCATCGGCGACGCCGTACTTGAGCTTGCACAGCTGCAAGGCATTCCGATGCCTGTTACGCACGATATTCTCGCTCTTGCTCACTTTCGCGATGAAGCCGGGCGCGCACTGCGCGCCTGACCTTTTAAACAAGGCCCATCATGACCCTACAAGCCAAGACACTCGCCTCTTTCAATGCCGGACGACCCGTTCACTGCAATGATGAAGAATGGGCGCTACGCACCGAACTGGCCCTTTGCTACCATTTGATCGACTACATGGGATGGACCGAAACCATCTTCAACCACATCTCGGCGCGCTTACCGGGGCCCACTCACGAATACCTGGTCAACCCGTTCGGGCTGAATTACACCGAGGTTACGCCCGCCAACCTGCTCAAGGTGGATATCACGGGCCAAAAGATGGAAGACTCGCCCCATGACGGCAACCCGGCGGGCTTTGCGCTGCACGCTGCCTTGCACGAGGCCCGCGAAGATATCCGCTGCATCATCCACACACACACCACCCCCATTTCAGCGGTGGCGCAAAAGAGCGCGGGGTTCGATCACAACAGCTTCTATGGCGCCCAGTTACGCGGGCGCGTCGGCTATCACGATTTCGAAGGCATCACTTTATTCGACGACGAAAAGCCCCGCATGGTGGCTAGCCTGGGTGAAAAGCATATTCTGGTTTTGCGTAACCATGGTGTTGCGGTGGCCGAAGGCGGCATCGCCAAGGCGTTCTTCTTGCTATGGACGGTGCAGCGCGCCGCCGAGGTTCAGTGCGCCGCAGGCGCCCTGCCTGGCGAGGACGTTCCACTACCGGAAGAGGTGCAGCAAAAATGCGCCGACCTTACCGCCATGCTCATTCGAGACAGCGGCTTCGCCGACAAATTCTTCAAGGCAATGGTTCGCAAGATGCACGCAAGCCTGGGGCTGCAGATCGAGCCTTAAGCCGATTAGTCTTTCAGCAGGCGGGCCACCAGGCGAGAAGTCGCCGCAAAGTGGCCGGACAACAAAGTACATGCAAGATCGGCGTCGCGCTTGATGATGGCATCGACTATGGCCGCGTGCTCGGCGTCTACATCGCGCTGCTCGGCATGGCCTATGCCGGCGGACAAGGCGCGATAGCGGGCGGTCTGTTCGCGCATGGTGGCGCAAAAGCGTTTTAGCCAGGTGGACGGGCAGCCCGAAATAAGTACTTCGTGAAACGAGTCGTGGGCGCGTTCCCAATCGGGGTTGATGTTTTTTTCGGGCCCTTCCAGGTGCAGAGGCACGCGTTTGAGCTGATGATATGCGGCCAGCACCTGGCCTTCCCATTCGCCGTCATGGCGTTCAATCGCCTCGTGCAAGGCCAGAGATTCGAGCTTTTGGCGGGTTCGGGTGATATCGAGCAGTTCTTCTTCGGAGACGTCGGAAACGCGAAAGCCTTTTTGATCGATGGCATCGATAAAGCCCGTATTGCACAGACGCGACAGCGCCTCGCGCAATGGGATCGTGCCGACATCGTATCGCTCGGCAAGTTCGCGTATGCGCAGCTTGGCCCCCGCTGGAAACACCCCATTGATGAGGTCTTGGCGGATGGCTAACTGCAGAGACGAAGCCGTGGTACGGACGTTATTGGGATCGGCGCTCAATTTCTTGTATCCAGGTACAAATAAAGCCCCTGGCCGAAGGCCTAAGAGCCGTGATGGTGTCTATTTTAGCCTGTCCAATAAAATTAATCTATAAAACTTGATTTTGTATATATTTTGGCATAGGATTTGAATCGACGATATATTTCTTGAACACAACTCTTTTTTCCCGAGAGGACACTCATGCGGTATGTATCCATAGAACTAAACGGAAAGCCCGCATTGGGCGTGCGCAACGGCCAAGGCGACATCGACGTCATTAGTAACGAAAGCCTCGAGTCGCTGCTTGCCAACGGCACCGATCTGGCCGCCTATGCCAATAACCGCAAGGCCTCGCAAACCGTGAAAGCGGCCGACGCCAAGCTGCTTCCGCCGCTTACCCGGCCCACTAAAATCATCTGTGTCGGCCTGAACTACGCCGACCACACGGCCGAGAGCCCCTACGAGCAACCCGATTACCCCACTCTGTTCCTGCGCCTGCACACCAGCCTGATCGCCCACGATCAGCCCATCGTTCGCCCCAAGGTTTCCGACTCTCTCGACTTCGAGGGCGAGGTGGCCGTGGTGCTGGGCAAAGGCGGGCGCCATATTTCTAAAGAAGACGCCCTGGGCTGCGTAGCAGGCTACTCGGTCTTCAATGATGGCTCGGTGCGTGAATATCAGTTCAAGGCGCCCCAATGGACAGTCGGCAAGAACTTCGACGCCACCGGCGGCTTCGGCCCCGACCTGGTCACGGCTGATGAACTGCCCGCCGGAGCCAAGGGCCTGAAGATCGAAACCCGCCTGAACGGCGAAGTTGTGCAGTCGGCCAATACCTCCGACATGATCTTCGACGTAGCCACGTTGATTTCCATCATCAGCGAGGCCATCACCCTTGAAGCCGGCGACATCATTGTGTCGGGCACGCCCGCCGGCATTGGCTGGGCGCGCGACCCCAAATTGATCATGCGCGATGGCGACGTATGCGAAGTCACAGTCGAAAAGCTGGGCACGCTGCGCAACCCCATCGTGGACGAAGCTTAACCTCAAAAAAGGGGGGGGCGAATCACATAAAAGCACCCCCTTATTTCCGACGACACGGAGGAAGACATGACAGCTCAACCCGTCGGCAACGCAGCCATCCACTCTATCGACCATTTTGCCCTCAACGTTCCTTCGCTTGAACAGGCCGAACATTTCTACGGAAACTTCGGCCTGGCCGTCGAGCGTGGCGACGGAGAACTTCAATTGCGAGCGGCCGACAATCATAGATGGGGGCGCTTGCTTGCCTCAGACCATAAATCGCTCGCGTACTTAAGCTTTGCCTGCCTCGAGGGCGAGCTGCCCGCTATCGAAGCCCAAGCTCGCGCGGCCGGCGCCGACTTCAACCGCGCCTCGCCACTTAAAACTGATGAAGGCATCTGGTTTCACGACCCCGACGGCAACCTGATTCAGGTCAAGGAAGGCGCGCGCACCATGCCCACCTCAAAAGCGCCGTTCCACGTGCCCGTCGTAAACGAAAACCAGCGTGGCGCGCCGGCGCGCTCCGAAGGCGAACGCGTAACGCCTCGCCGCTTGTCGCACGTACTGCTTTTCACCCCCGATGTATTGCGCGCCATGGAGTTCTACAGCAAGGCCATCGGCCTGCGGCTGTCGGATAAATCACTCGATCTGATCGCATTCAGCCATGCGCCTCATGGCTGCGACCATCACATCCTGGCCTTCGCCAAAAGCACGGCCAAGGGCTTTCACCACTGCTCATGGGACGTCGCCACTCTAGACGACGTGGGCCGCGGGGCCAGCCAAATGGGCGACGCCGGATACAAAGTGGGCTGGGGCGTGGGCCGCCACGTGTTGGGGTCGAATTACTTTCACTACGTGCAAGACCCGTGGGGTTCTTTCTCGGAATACTCGGCCGACATCGACTACGTTGCCGCCAACGCCAACTGGACCGCAGGCGAATACCCGCCCGAAGACTCGATGTATCTGTGGGGGCCCGACGTTCCCGACTACTTCATTGCCAATTCCGAGGCCCCCGCCGAAGCTCAGACCTGAGCCGCCTCTTCAGCATCCAGGCCCAGGTAGGCCCGCCGCAGTTCTGGGCGGGCCAGTAGCTCTTCCGGCGTGCCTGTGGCTGCAATGCGGCCTTCTTCGAGAATTGCCGCACGCTGGGCCACCTGCAAGGCCATCGTGACATTCTGCTCTACCAGCAACACTGCCATGCCTTCGGCATGAATCTCGCGAATGACCCGGAACATATCCAGCACGATGCTGGGGGCCAAGCCCAGGGAAGGCTCGTCGAGCAATAGCAGGCGCGGCTTGGCCATTAGTGCGCGCCCAATGGCCACCATCTGCTGCTGGCCGCCCGATAGCGAACCTGCCGCGTGTTCCAGCTTTGGAACCAAAGCGGGAAACAGATTGCACACCCTTTCGAGAGAATCAGCGCGATGCGCGCGAGCCGAGCCGATATAGCTGCCAAGCTCGAGGTTCTCGCGTACGGTCATTTCCGTGAATAGCCGGCGGCCCTCGGGAACCAGCGCGATGCCCGCGCCGCAAAACCGGTGGGACGACAAGCGGGAAATATCCTTGCCGTCAAATATCAGTTTGCCGGCGCTGATGCGGTTAAGGCCCGCAATGGCATTGATAAGCGTGGTCTTGCCGGCGCTATTGGGGCCAACCACGCAAAGCAGCTCGCCGGCGCCGACTTGAATGGAGACGTCCCACAAAGCGGTCGCTGCACCATAAGCAACGCGGATGGACTGGACATCAAGCATGGGCGGGTGCTCCTGAAACTGGGGTCGACCGGTCGCCTTCAGTGGGGTTGCCCAGATAGGCGGACACTACATCAGAGCGGGCCATTACCTCTTTAGGCAGGCCCTCGGCCAGGACCAGGCCTTGGTCAAAGACGACAATGCGGTCACACAAGGCCATGACGGCCCGCATGACGTGTTCGACGAACAATATGGTGGTGCCCTGCGCCCGTATACGCTGTATCAAGGCCACCGCCTCGTCGATCTCGGAGGGCGTCAGGCCCGAAAGCACCTCGTCAAGCATCAGCAATTTCGGCTGCGCGGCCAATGCCCGAGCAAACTCAAGAAATTTTCGTTGATGCAGGTTGAGGTCGTCGGGCAACGCATGGGCCCTGGCCGCCAGACCGGTAAATTCAAGCCAGCGCCAGGCGTCTTCTTCGGCTTGGCGTCGCTCGACCAACTGAGCCCCAAACATGGCCGGCAAGGCGACATTTTCAAGCACCGTAAGATGGGCGAACGGGCGCGGTATCTGATAGGTGCGGGAAATTCCGCATCGGGCGATTCGATGGGCCTCCTGGCCCACCAGCTCTTGGCCTTTGAAGACGATGCTGCCCGACGTGGCCGGGAAGTGACCACTGGCGACGTTGATGAAGGTGGATTTTCCAGAGCCGTTGGGGCCCAATAGGCCCAGGATTTCGCCGCTGCGAACTTCGAGACTGACGCCTGACAAGGCCTTCACCCCGCGAAACGACTTGGCGACGTCGCGCGCAGCCAGCAGCACCTCGCCCCCCGGCGATTCGGGCTTGCCGGTGGCGGCTGGCCCGGCGACGGACTCTGGTGGTGAAGCAGCCCCTGGTAGTGACGCGGTCTTGCCGACATCAGCGCCATGCCCAACCGCCGGCGCCATCGCCGCCGAACCCTGCGATTCGGATTGGCGCGCCTGTTCATTAAGTGCGGACGGAGGCGATGAAGCGACGGCCACACGCCCAGCAGGCTTGCGGCCGAAACGTTTCAGGGCCTGACCCAGTATGCCCTCGGGCATGAACAAGATGACGACCACCAAGATGACACCCATGGCAACCTTGCCCAGCACCGCGCTGTCTCCGGCCGTGAAGCTGTACAGCAACACGGTGATGACCAGTGCGCCCACAGCGGGGCCGAGCCAATGCCGGGTGCCGCCCAGCACGCTCATCAACACCACCGTAAGGGGCATGGCCACAGTGAAAACGTCGCCCGTGGTGACATAAGACACGAACATCGCCTGGATGCCGCCCACCACACCGGCCAGGGCGCACGACAGCGAAAAAGCCGCCACCTTGTACCTGAAAGTAGGAACACCCAGCACCTCGGCAACGTCTTCATCGTCGTGGATGGCGAATAGCCCGGTGCCGAAGCGCGCGTAGTAGATTAGCAAGGCCACGACGAGGGTGCCAACGGCGGCAGCTAACGCCAGCAGGTAGAAAGTACCCGAGGGCGAGGGGCCGAATTCGGGCATGGGCACGGCACTTAGATACACACCTTGGCCGCCGTCGAGAATGGACACATTAAGCACGATGGTGGCGACCACGAAAGTGGCGGCCAGGGTAAGCAGGGCAAATAGTTCGCCGCGCACTGCCTTGACGCGGAAAGAAACCGCGCCCAGCACGGCGCCGAACAAGGCCGCGCAAAATGCGGCTGCGGGCAAGGTCCACAGGAAGGGTACGTCGAATTGGCTGGTGAGCGTGGCCGTGGTGTACATGCCTATGCCATAAAACGCGCCATGACCGAACGAGAAGTAGCCCGAATAGCCCGACAAGATGTTCCATGACGTGGCCAGCGCCACCCAATGGAAGATCAAATACAGCACAGACTCATAAAAAGCCGGCAGCCCCAGATAGGGCACGATGGCCAGCAGCACGCCGCAAAACAGGACGATAAAAAGAGAACGGCGCATGATCAGGCCCTACCTGGACGAACGAGCAACACGAGTATAAGCAGGGAGAACGACACCAGAGGCGCCAAAGAAGGCGACGCCACCGCCATGGTGACCGCTTCGGAAACTCCGATGATGCAGCCGGCGATAAGCGGCCCCAATGGTCGGCCCAGGCCGCCCAGCATGACGGCCGCAAACACCACCCCGATCCAGGTATAAATTTGAGACGGCGCCAAGGTATAACTAAGCGCGATACAGACGCCCGCAATGCCCGCCAACGACGCATTGAGTCCCGACAGCATCAATGCCAATGCGCGTTGGTTGACGCCGAAGGCCGCGGCGATAGGTGCATCTTCGGCGGCAGCGCGAAGAGCCTTGCCCAGGTCGCTGCGTTTGAGCACCAGCCACACGGTCACAGCGATGCCGACACTAAGACCTAAAGTGATTAATTCTGGAAGCGGCAAGAACAGGTCGCCGATACGGTACCGGTGTTCGGCATAGCTGGATTCGAGCCGCCGATAGTCGGCTGTCCAAATCCATTGAAGCATCGCTTCGATGATGATGGTGAGCCCAAACGTAATCAACAACGAGTTAAAGGGCGTTACCTTGAAATGGGATAACACCCAATGCACGGCAACGCCCACCACGAAGAACAGCGGGACAACCATCAGCAGCGTCAGCATGGGGTCAACGCCCCCATAGCTGGCCAGCTGGTACGTAAGGTAGGCGCCCAGGAAGGCCAGGGCGAAGTGCGCCAGATTAATCTGGCGCAACAGCCCCCAGGACAAGCTTAGTCCAAGCCCCAGAAGTCCGTATAGCGCGCCGGTGAAAATGCCCGCCAGAATGGACTGGGCCAACAATGTGGAGCTTGGAAATGTCATCTGCTAGGAAATAATTAGGGTTCCGTAATTACTTGGTTCTGAGCGTGGCGCCGGGCGCCGCCCAGTCGGTGGGCCACACTGTGAGCCATTTGCCGTCTTGCACCTGCTTGATACGGCCCAGGTCGTCACCGAAGTTGCCGCGCTCGTTGAACCGCAGCTTGCCCTGGATGGATTCGACGGTATTGCTGCGCAACCAGGTCGCGAGCTTTTCGTCGTCAAGAGAGTTATTGGCCTTGACCGCCGCTTCGATGATCTGCCATGCCGAGAACGATGCGGCCGCCTGCACCTCGACGGCGGTGTCGGGCAGATTGGCCTTCGTGGCACGCTCGGCGTACTCTTTCACGAATTTGGCCGCCACCGGGTTATCGGTGAACGGCGGATGCGCTTCGAAAACGGTGAGCGCCAAAGCCCCATCTGCCTCGGGAGCCTTGACCATGGGGCCTGGCGCCGGATACAAGTGAAAATGGTTACGTGGTCTGTAATCGATTTTCTTGAGAGCATCGAGCAGCATGACCCCTTCGAGACCGAGCCCGCCCACCCAAAGAAGGTCGGGGTCGGCTTCTTTGATGCGACCCGCAATGGGGGAGTAATCACGGTTGCCGAAATCCCATTCAAGGAAGAGAACTTCTTCTAGCCCCTTGCTTTTAATAACATCGCGCGCGCCCAGCGACACAAAGTGCACGGAGGGGAACTTACTGGTCACGACGGCAATGCGCTTGGGCGGATTCGGGGATTGCGCCATCATGTCGAGCAACAGGGTGGGCGTCGTGGTTTCAGGGTCGGGTCCCAGAGACCAGGCCGGAAACTGCCGCTCGTACTTGGCGAGTTTGGGAATACCGAAAGTGTGATGCACCAGCATCTTGTTATAGCGCTGAGCCACGCCCATGGCCGACAGAATATTGCCGGTGGCATAGGGCCCGATGAGCAGGTCGACCTTATCGGCGGTGACAAGCTGCTCGTAGAGCGTGCGCGCTACATCGGGCTTGGATTGATCGTCTTTCAATATCCACTCGACCGGCCGACCCAGCAAGCCGCCACGCTCGTTGAGGTCATCAACATAGATTTCGCCGGTAAGCTTGTGAACCAGGCCTGTGGAGGCCAAGGGCCCTGTCATGGCCAGTGTGCCACCAATGCGAATGGGTTCGCCCGAAGGCTTGCCGCCTGATTGCGCAAAAGCGTTGGATGCAATCGCCCCCGCCCCCATTGCACTGACAGCGGCCAAAAAGGCACGTCGATCGATCGTCATGTTTTGTCTCCTGGTTGTATGCCTGGTCTAGCTATTGTTTGTTTACTAAGGGCGAAGCTCTGTGGCTTCGTTAGTAGGATTACGTCACGAGATGCTTCGGGAAGCAAGCTTTAACTAGGTATCATATAAAGCACAATACCCCAAAATATACAATCTTCACAAAAGTATATATTGCTATCTTGAAAAGAAAATCAGGGTTTCCATGCATAGCGCTGGCAAACCTTTGCAAATTGGAGACACTCATGGCCGACATCATCCAGTTCGACGCGGCGGCGCTTTCACGGTTGATACGCAATAAAGAAGTGTCCTGCCTGGAAACCATGCAGGCCTATCTTCGGCAAATAGATCGCCTCAACCCCGCGGCAAACGCCATCGTCTCGTTGCGGCCCCACGAATCGCTACTGGATGAAGCCAGGCAATACGACGACATGCTGGCTAATGGCCGATATATGGGGTGGATGCATGGCATGCCCCAGGCGCCCAAGGACGTTACCCTGACCCGCGGGCTGCGCACCACATTCGGGTCACCGTTGCTAAAGGGTTTCGTACCAGAACACGATGCGCCCGTTGCGGCCAGAATGCGGGCGGCGGGCGCCATTTTCATCGGCAAGACCAACGTGCCGGAGTTCGCACTGGGCTCTCAAACCTACAACACGCTTTTCGGCGCCACTCGTAATGCATTGAACCCCTCGCTTACCGCCGGCGGCTCAAGCGGGGGCGCCGCCGTGGCGCTGGCGCTGAACATGTTGCCGGTCGCCGATGGCAGCGACATGATGGGTTCGTTGCGCAACCCTGCGGCATTCAACAATGTCTATGGACTGCGGCCCTCGCATGGGCGGGTGCCTTCCGGCGCCCCTGATCTGTTCTGCCAGCAGCTTGCCACCGACGGCCCCATGGCCCGGAACATCACTGATCTGGCCATGCTATTACGCACTCAGGCGGGCCGCGATGAATACGACCCGTTTTCGCTGCGCGACGAGTTGCCGGGCAACAAAGATTTTTTGTCCTCGCAAAATGGCCGGTTCGACAATACCCTGGATAAAGATTTCAAAGGTTGCCGCATCGGCTGGCTGGGCGACTTGAGCGGCCATCTTCCATTCGAGCCCGGCGTACTGGAACTGTGCGAGCAAGCGTTGAGCAGGTTCGATGCCGTGGGCGCCCAGGTTGAAGCGGTAAAACCAAGGTTTTCACCGGAACAGCTGTGGGATACATGGCTGGCCTGGCGCCATTTTCTACTGGCCGGCACGCTGGGTGTACATTACGCCGACCCCAAACGCCGCGCTGCGCTCAAGCCGGAGGCCGTCTGGGAGGTCGAACAAGGCATCGATATGCCGGCGTCGCGGCTATACAGCGCATCCCTGGCGCGATCGGCCATCTATCGCAACGTCATCCAGATGTTCGAGCAGGTTGATTTCCTGGTGCTTCCGGCGGCGCAAGTATTTCCCTTTGATGTCGACACACCCTGGCCGCGCCAAATAAACGGCCAGGCCATGGACACCTACCATCGCTGGATGGAGGTCACCATCTTGCCGTCGCTGATGGGTTGCCCAGCCTTAAGTGTGCCTGCCGGCCTTAGCCCCACAGGGCTGCCCGCCGGCCTGCAGATCATCGGCAGGCCCGGCGCCGACTGGCAGGTGTTGCAACTGGGTAGGGCGTGGGAAGCGTCCTGTTAAAAAGACCACGAAACCTTGAAAGCCCGGGCCGCTACGTCGTACTTCTCTGTAGCGGCCCCGGTTTGTTGAAAGCGCCAGACGGTATGCTGCAGCGCCCCTTGACCCCAGGACGCTATCGCGCCTTACCGACCATCCGCATGATGTCGTCCAGCGCGTTCCCGTCTCCGTTGGAATCAAGCATGGCGACAAGGCCGGACAGCGGACTGGCGCCCGTCTGCGAAGCCGCTCCGCCGCCAAGCATGCCGCCCAGCATTCCGACCAGGCCGCTCGAAGACGCCTGCTTCTGGTCCGAATCACTCTGGTTTTGGCGGGACATGTAGGCCGTAACAAGAGACACCAGCACGGGTAGCATCTGTTTTAGCAAGGAAGAATCCAGCCCGGTTTGCGCAGAAGCATTCTGCGCCACTGCCCGGCTTACATCCTTCGAGCCGAAAATCTCGCCCAGCACATGATTGCCGCGCTCGGCGTCCAGGGTCTGCTCTGACGCGCCGCCAAACAGGCCGCCCCCGCCGAGCATGCCCAACATGGCGCCCAGGCCACCGCCATCGACTCCCTGCATTTGTTTCTTGAAGCCGCTCATAATGGCCGGCAACAGCGCATCGGCGGCACTGGCCGCCTGCTGCTTGCTCAGCCCGAAACGACTGGCCATCGCCTGAAACTCAGGCGTCTGTGCAATAGGATCGGAAACGCCCATGTCGGCCTCAATTCTTACAATAGCTCAGCGGGAATGTTGCCGCCGTTTTCAGCGATGCGGCTCAGGACGGTTTTGTGCAGCCACATGTTCATCTGCGCCGAATCAGCCATAAGCTCGGCCGGGCAACCCAGTTCGGTCGCGAGCTCTTTGCGCGCCGCCAGGCTGCTGTCCAGATCAAGCAACTTGAGCAGGTCGACGATAGAGGTGCGCCAATTGAGCTTCTGCGGATTAGACGCCGCTTTTTGCTCTAGCTGAGCCACAACGTCGGTAACGGGCACCGCCCCCGAAGGCGTAGAAGCTTCCGCTGCGGCGGCCGGCGCAGCGGTGGTGCCGGCTAGCGGCGCGGCCGCGCTTTGGTCCACACCCTGGCCAGCGGCGGAGGCCGCCTTGGCCTCGCCCAAGCCCAGTTTGTCGAGAATTTTGCTGAAGAAACCCATGTCCTGCTCCTCGGGAAAAATTACTGAAAAGACGTTCCCGAGTATACGGCTCGCCTTAAGCGAGCAACGCGGCATTTACGAAGGACTTTACCTTTCTTGACAACTCGTAATGTGCGTGCGGCCCCAGCCAGCGGATAAGTCACATTTGGGCAATAGCAAGGATGAAGGACTATACGACCAGGCCAAAGCCCTGCAGCCAGCTTATTCCAAGACGCCATATACATAGACGACCGCGCCGCCAATCTGCAGCCAGCCAGCTTTCATTCAGCGCTTTGGCTGAAATACTGGACCAGCTTTGCCTGCGAGGACAGATTCAACTTACGCCGCACGCTTCGTAGCTGGTGGTCGATGGTATGCAGGGAGCGGTTCTTGGTACGGGCTATTTCTTTATAGCTTTGGCCTGTCGCAGCTAAAACAGCCACCTCGTATTCCGCTGTTGTAAGGAGGTTCACCGCAGACTCGAACCTATTCGCTCTGCGGTCGTACGCTTCGCGAGCTAGCTCTTGCGCCGCATCCAATACAGGCGCGATCACTTCCAGTGCAACGCTGGAAAAAATATCATATTCGCTGCCCAACCATCTGCGCCGCCGGCGTATTTGCACACGATCCGCACATAACAAGCCAATAGGTCCGTTCACCCCTATTAGTGATGTGACGAGTTTCGATTCAGTTGCAGTCTTGAGCAAGTCTTTTTTCAGATCCTTACCGAAGCGGCTTTCTTTGATATCGGCGAACATGAGCGGGCGTTTCGCCAGCCAGATCAGGCGCACCGCCACGTCGAAGTTATCTACTTTTATACCTTGCAGCGACGGAATTTCTCCAATTTCGCGCACGCTCTCGGTCTGGCCCGGTAAATAGAGCTTATCGGAAGGATGAGCAAAGCCGCCATCGACTCGCTCGACATCAAGAGATTTAAGCAGCCACCCCGTACTAATGTTCCAGATGGCGTTCGGGTCGTCCAGGAACAATAACAATTCTGCAGCCAACTCTCTGGCGGGGCGATAAGAAATATGGTGCGGGCTATCTTCCAAAAGCAATTTACGCAGCATACGTTGCCTTAAGTAGATGAGCTCTGCCTGTGAACTCCCCATGATGTCGCCTCCGTCGTTGCGGCGTCATTCTTTTTTTGTATATGCCTAGCTTATAAACGAGTTTTTCTCAAGCTGGGCCGGTTCAGTTGCTTAGGAACGGTCCCTTCTGTGCAGTCACATGAAAGGATTCTTTATCCACACGGTTCATCCTAGTATCTAATTTACTTTACGACAAGACATCATCTAAATAGCGAAAACTCGCTATAGACCCGCGCTCGGTAAGCACCGAATATAACTAACGCCATTCATTGGCAACAACGATTACTGAATCTAAGAATACATCTATCGAGGAGCATTCCATGAGCGTGAGCACCCCCACGAAAATCAGCGCGCTAAGCGCGGAAGAGCAACGCGTCTTGTCCCGTCACGCACAATACGGCGTTCCAGACATGTATCTCAACGAAAACGAATCCATCTTTCATCCATGGGTAGGCGACGTTTGGTTAAAACCGTTGAGATTCGACGTAAAAAATTCGCTCTACGTAAACATACTTTGGTCGAAAGGTCGAGGAGGACTGGGGCGACATAGGCATCGCGGTCCCGTATCGGCTTTTACCCTAGAAGGGTCCTGGCGCTACGAGGAATATGACTGGGTCGCAAAGCCTGGAGATTTCGTCCAGGAGAACCCTGGTGTCATTCATACACTTACCAGCGACACAGGCACCAAAACCTTGTTCTTTGTACAAGGCGCTCTAGACTTTTACGACGATGAAGATAGGCATCTGAACACAATGGACGTCTTCTCATTTCTTGATATGTATATCGACTACTGTGATAAGCAAGGCATCGCAGTCAACGAAAAGCTTATATTCTGATATCGGTCGACCTCACTAGGCATGCAAATAGGGGTCAGCCCACATTTGGAGGGAAACCGCAAAGAATTTCTTTGCGGTTTCCGCAGACGACTTTCCGGCTGCCTTCCCCTGCTAACTAATCAATTGCAGGGGTGGGCTCGCACTCATAAGATACTGAGTCGCTTTCAGCTCCCTAGAACGGAATATCGTCGTCCATATCGGCCAGATTGGCCGCCGGGGCCGCTTGCGGGGCGGCGGGACGTTGCTGTTGCGGACGCTGGCTTCGCTGCTGTTGCTGCTGCTGACCGCCACCGTATTCGCCGCCCATGGGCGCATCGCCCGAGCTTTCGTTGCGGCCCCCCAGCATTTGCATTTGGTCGGCCACGATTTCAGTGCTGTAGCGGTCGGCGCCGGTGTCTTTGTCTTGCCATTTGCGGGTTTTAAGACGGCCCTCGACATACACCGAGCGGCCCTTGCGCAGGTACTCGCCGGCGATCTCGGCCAGGCGGTTGTAGAACACGACGCGGTGCCATTCGGTTTCTTCGCGGCGCTCGCCGGAATTTTTATCTTTCCATTGCGATGTAGTGGCGATGGAAACGTTGCAGATTGCGGCGCCGTCGGGGCTGTAGCGAACTTCAGGGTCGCGTCCCAGGTTGCCGACGAGAATGACTTTGTTGACTGAGGCCATGACAGTATCCCTAACTATTTAAATTCAGATTGCCGCTATTATCGACGATTTTCGTGGGGTTTCGGGGACAAATACGCATAATTACGCATGCTGAATTTGCCCACTCGCACAGGAGTCGCACCACGCCGAGGCCCCTGCCGCTCACGTCAACGTCAACCCCACATACTAACAAACCGGCTATTACCGACCTGCGGCAATTGGCTACAAACAGAACCTGGTGTGACGGAACGAAATGTTCAGCGCCTAGGCCTGGCTTCCTGGGCTACGAGTCTGCTGACGATACTCGCGAGGAGAAACGCCAAATTGCTTGCGAAAGGCCCGGCTAAAATGGGCCACATCGTTGAAACCCCAATAATAAGCAATTTCACCGATGGAGCGTCCGGCGGCCGTCGGCAGCGCAAGCTCTGCACGACAGCGCTCGAGTCTGCTGCGCCATACTCGCCTCATCAGAGACTCTTCTTCATCCGAGAACAGCTCGTAAATATATCTCGTCGACAGGTTTACGGCTGCTGCGATGCTCGCGGCGGAGAGATCACTATCGCGCAAGTTGTCTCGTATATGTCGCAATATCCTTTGCTTGTGCAATTGCTTCAGGCGAGATGGAGATACTGATTGTTCGACGGCCAAGCTGCTTAGCGCGGCGGAAAACACATAGGGAAGCGACTCGGCAATGCGATCGGCGGTGTCCTCGTTCAAGAAGGATGCCAGGCTGAACATGCCGTCGAGCATGCCGCTGAACAAGGCCCCGGCGCCCTTGCGCCCATCGATGACTCGGGCCGTATAGTGGTCGAAGTCGGGCACCAGGATGCGCAGTACCTCGGGCTCCATGTACACCGAATGCGTCAGGATTTCGCCCGTTTCAATGAAGAATTCACGCTGTGGGTCAACCATGAAAATGTCGCCGGCCTCGACGCGGGATTCGCGCCCATCTTGCTGTACCAAGGCCACACCCTCTTTTTGCAGTGTTACCAGCAAGCGATTAGAGCGCTGCCCCACTGCCAGCGAAGACGTTGAATGGGGAGAGAACCGCAAAGCCGCGAAACGTAGATTACGCCCCCGGTATGCAGAAATTTTTGCTTCGAAGGGGTTTTCTTCTTCGGATCGCACCACGAGGCCGACAGAGAACATGGATTCCATGTTCCGCTGGAAACTGAGAGGGCATTGAGCGCTGAACTGCGTACCCTCGGCATCTCGATGTTGCACTTGAGTCATAGCTTAATCTCACTGAACGGACCGCCATCTCAATATGCGGCGCTCTATCCATTGCAGAAGCATGGAAGCGCCAAACCCGATGACACCCAACATTACCACGCCCGCATAGAGCTCAGGCGTGCGATATGAGCGTTGTGCCATCAATATGCTTTGTCCCAAACCGGGCAAAGAGGCCTGCATTTCGGTTACGACCGCCAGAATCAGGGCAATGGCCAAACCTACTCGCGCTCCGGCAAGAATGTCGGGCATGGCGCTGGGCAGCGACACCTTGCGGAACCGATCCCAAGCAGTCATGCGCATTGCATCCGCCATTTCGAGCAAGCGCGGCTCGACCGAGGAAAAGCCTTGCACGGCCGCCAGCAGCACCGGCCAGATGGAGCCAAACGCGATTACTGCTGTAGACATGGTATTACTAAGGCCAAACGCCAGGATGGCAACTGGAATAATGGCCGACGCCGGCATGGGACGAAGAAACTCAAGTATGGGGGCAAAAAGCCGTTTGCTAATCAGTGAGCCCGCGATCAATGCTCCCAGGACCACGCCCAGCAGGGACGCCACTACCCAACCGTAGAACATGCGAAGCACGGTCGAGAAGAACGGACTCCATATTTGTCCGTTGACGATCTGAGACCATAATTCGCCCAAGGTTCGCGCCGGGGAAGGAAAGAACAGAGGAGAAATGACCTCGAGAGCGGCCAAAAGCTGCCAGATGGCAAGCAAGAAAACCGCAAAGGCGATTGCCCCCAGGCGATTCAACCACTGTGCGCGCCTTGTCATGCTCGCTCCTTGGCGCGGTCAGCACGGTAGGCGGGAGACCACCTGTTGAGCAATGCCTGGCTGCCGGCACTGAGGCCCCAGCCCACTATGCCAATCCACAACAGCTGCGCATACATCTGGTCGAACCTCATCGCCTGTTGGGCCGACATCATGCCGTGGCCAAGGCCCCGGGGATTCAGGACAATTTCCACTGTTACGGCCACGATGAGCGAGATCGCCAGGGCAAGCTGCAAGCCCACGGCTACGCGCGCAAGCGCCGCCGGCAGGATAATCTTGACCAGGCGTTGATAGGCGGTCATTTCCAGCACACGAGCAACGTTCAACAAAGAGGTGTCGACACCCCGCACCGCCGCTATCGTCACGATAAGTATGGGCCAAAGGCAAGCAAACGCCACGACGGCGGCTTCCATCCGAACCCCAAATCCAAAGATCATCAATGACAAGGGAATCAGGGCCACGGAAGGGACCGGACGCATGGCATCTATCGAGGGGCCGACGATACTTTCAAGCGATGGAAGCAGGCCAAGGATGAGGCCCACAAAAAGACCAATGACTGCAGCAATGAGGAAGCCCAGCAGGGCCGCCTCGAATGTTTCGATGGTAGCGATCAAGATCGCTCCGCCGGCCAAGCCATGAAACAAGGCTATTGCGACATCCCATGGCCTGGACAAGGACACCATGCGCAAATCGTCGATGTGCCATAGCGCTTCCCACAACACCACAATGACCACCGGGATAAGCACCCCCAGCCATTTGCCTCTCATCAGTGGCCCTCCAGCAAACCAAACAGTTCGTGCCGAAGGGCGAGAAACTTCGGATCTTCGCGAGTGGTAAGTTGATGCCGGGGGCGGGAAACATTCACCGGAATCTCTCGCAATATGCGCCCCGGATTCGATGCCAGGACAATTACGCGGTCTCCTAGATAAATCGCTTCGTCAAGATCGTGGGTGATGAAGACCACAGTCGTACCCTGCGCCAGAGCCAGACGCGCTACTTCATCCTGCAGACCTTGGCGGGTGATGGCATCCAGCGCCCCGAAGGGTTCGTCCATCAGCAGCAAGGTGGGGTTCTGTGCCAAGCAACGAGCAATCTGCACTCGTTGCTGCATGCCACCGGACAGCTGGCTGGGGTATTGGTTGACCGCATGGGAAAGTCCCATCGTGGCAGCAAGCTGCGCCACGCGTTCGCCATGTTGCGCCTTGGGCAACCTGCAGGTTTCCAGTGCCAGGGCAATATTGCCCCCCACGGTACGCCACGGCAGCAACGCCCGGCTATAGTCCTGGAACACGATGGCGCGCTCACGCGAAGGCCCCGTAACCCGTTTGCCATGAAATTCGACACGGCCTTCGGTGGGCTGAGCCAGGCCTGCAAGCAAGCGCAACAGCGTGGTTTTGCCGCAGCCGGACGCCCCGACGATGCAGAGAAATTCACCGGGCGCCACCGACAAATTCAAATCTTGAATAATGGTGCGTTGGGCGGCGCCTTCTCCGAACGCCATTGCCAAATTCGCGACTCCGATGGCGGGCTCACCGCGCTTCGCCCCGTGCGATGCGCCGGCATTATGAGGACTATCGTTATGGAGCATATAAGCTTCCTGCAGCGTGCACTCTTTGAAGTTTTTAATTAATGAAACGCCTGCAGGCAATTGGGGAAACCTGCAGGGCGTGTCGTGCGAGGCGCTCTCGCTTAGGGGTAGACCAGTTTGGACGTATCGGCCACCTTGTCCGCAAAGCCGACCTCTTTGAACATCTCGGCGTATACGACAAACTCATCCGCTTCCACAGGCAGGGAATACGACAACTTCAATTGCGTGGCGTATCCAAGATGCTTTTTTTCAATCTCACGTGCTTCGTCGGGATTGCTGCGGATGTACTCAACAGCCTCGGCCAGCGACTGTCGGAAGGCGGGGGCCACGGCCGGATGATCGTCCAGCCACTTACGACTGCCGGCCCAAACCGGTCCCAGCAGATCTTCATTGACTTCGCCAATGTAGTCGGCAACACGATAGCCTGTCTTGTCGGCCAGGATAGCTGTTCGGAACGGCTCTAAAACAGGCACGGCATCGACAGTGCCCGACTTGAGCAGGTCTTTCATCTGGGGAAAGGGAACCTCAACGATGGACACCTTCGATACATCCGCCCCCTTGTCAATCAACCATTTGCGAAACAGCACATCAGCCACACTGCGAATTCCGGGCACTCCGACACGCTTTCCTTCAAAGTCTTTAGCTGACTGGATTTCCACCCCGTCACGCGCCACCACGCTGAAAAACGGCGTCTCTTTGACGAAGCGCGTGGCGCCTGCGACAGCGACCAGATCCAGGCCGGACATTGATGTATCGATTAGCGCTGTTGGTGTCATTGCGCCGATATTCAGGCTGTCCGACATAATCGCGGCCGGAATATTGGACACCATGGCGATTTTAGATAAAGACACGTCCAGTCCGTGCTTCTCGAATATGCCGGTGTCCTTGGCCACCATGGCCGGCAGCCAATCCGCCGCAGGTGGATACCCCAAAGCCACCGGAATAGGCTGTGCACTTGCCACGCCCATGCTTAAACCCACTGTCGCAATAACCCATTTAATTATCTTCTTCATGATCTATGTCTCCATGAGTAGTTATTTACCTGCATTGCTTAAAAAAGCCCCAACCGCTTCCGTAAACTCGACGGGCCGCTCGAGGTTTCCAAGATGAGCCGCCCCCGCCAGCACCAACGTCCGCGCATTGCCCATTTGCTCTGCAATCTTCGCTGCGGCAGCAGGGGGTACGGCCGAATCCTCCTCTCCGGCAACCACCAGCGCCGGCACCTTGATCGCCTTGATCTTGTCCAGATAATCCAAGCTTTGAATTGCCTTTATCGCTGACACATACCCCTTGTGCGTCGTACGCAAGATTTGTTCGGACAGCCAGATAAGCGTCAGCGGTGACGATTCGGCGAATGCCCGCGTGAACCAACGCTCGAGAGTCGGCATGACTTGAGATTCCATGCCGTCTTTCTCAAAACGCGCGATGCGACCGTTCCAGATGCCTCGAACGGCTTCCGCGGTTCTGACGCTGGAATGGGCAAGGACCAGCGAGCGAATTCGCTCGGGATACTGAAGTGCGAACGCTTGCGCAACCATCCCGCCAAAAGACAATCCCACCAGAGACGCGCAGTCGATGCGCAATTCATCCAGCACTTCGCAAACACATGCGGCGTAGCCGTTCAGGTCAAGCTCACTGTCGACGTCGGGGCTGTCGCCATGGCCGGGCAAATCGATACAGATCAAGCGAAACGCACTGGCCCAAACGGGAATCTGGGCCGACCACAAGCTACTGTTGGTGGCAATGGCATGCAAGAGCACCACCGGGTGGCCGTCAACAGGACCCTCTGTGCGGTACATACAGCGCGTCATGGCCGGCCCTCCAACGACCAACGCCCCAAGCCGATGCCCGTATACCAGCCGGGCATGGGTTTGTAATAGACCTGCTCGAAGACGCCCTGGGCGGCGCCATGAGCCATCAGCCAGGTACGAACTTCTTCGGCGCCATTCCCGGCCTCATCCACGTAGTTCGTGGCATAGTCGATCAGGGCATCGTCGTCGCCACTTGCCAGCAAGCCCAAAAAGCGTCGGTCGAACTCTTCGTTGACCATTCCCATGCGAGGCGTCGCAATATCATGGCTCAGGCCACCCGTGGCAAGCACGGCAATGCGCAGATTCTCGGGGAAACATCTCAAGGCGGTCGCCAGAAAGCGGCCCCATTGCAATGTGCGCATCATGGTCGGCAATGGCGGCTGCACGCAATTAACCAATATGGGCACGATGGAAACCTGGTCGGCTATGCCGGCCAGTACCAATGGCGTCAATACACCGTGATCCAGTGTCAGCTCCATGGAGAACGCCGGGTCGAACCCTTCCTGCAAGGCTGTGGTCAGCAGGTGAGCGCCCAAATCTCGATGGCCCTTCAGAACCTGCTTCTCGGCCTTCAGCCAATGCTCGACAGGGGTCGGGTACGCGTCAGTGGCCCCTATGCAGAAGGCGGGCAGATTATCCAGAAAGAAATTGTGGACATGATCGTCCGAAATAATAACGACCACATCCGGCCTGGCTGCCCGAAGGTCTTGGCCAAGCTGCGTGAACGCTGCGAATATGTCGCTTCGATCCGCCTCTGGAATGGCGTCCGGAAAGTTCAGCATGACCGGGGTATGACTTGCAGCGTATACGCCAACGACTTCAGCCATGGGCGCCCTCCTCTCGCACAATATGCTCTATGGCCTTCAGTGACGCCACGAACTCGCTCTCGGGTATGCGCAAGCCGAGGCAATGCGCGCGAAGCAACAAGGGGTTTACGCCTTCAAGATACATTGCGCCAATATCGTTATCGCGTATGGCAGCTTTGAGCCGGGGCGGCAATGGAGCGCTCGCCATGTATTTATCCGGATCCTGCTTGTATTCCTCGAGCGCGCTGGGTTGATGATGGATGTCGTAAAGAATCCGGCTCATTGCATAGCAATCCGGAGTCGGCATCAGATGGCGCCAATTACGCGTCATGATGTCACTCCTTCCCCGCGTACCTGCTTGCACAGCCAGTCGACAATGGTCGGCAGGGTTTGCGGCGTCAGGCCCATGTGTCCCCCGGGAAACAAGCGAACCGTTTTAGGTGAACCCACGCCGATCAACAGCGAAATGTCCTCGACGGGACACTGACGATCTTCCTTCCCATTGACCAATAACAATGGCGCACACGGTTGTTCGAGAATGCCCTGATCTAGAAGGGACAGCCGCTTGAAGCCCGCGAGGTATTCATTGTCGTTTGTGGCGCCCAGCATCAGCGAACGCGTTTCGACCAGCTCCATCAGATAACTGTCTGGGTAACGGGATGCCGCGACCCATTCCGGCTGAAACATATGATGCGCCCCGCCGCCCCAATTTACGCAGCCGGCGAGCCGGCCGTGCATGGTATGGGCAAGCTTGGTGGCCCAATAACCTCCAAACGAGCGGCCCAGGCATCCCACCCGCACGCTTTTGAACTCGGGTTGTTGCTGTATCCAATCGAACGCCGTGACGAATTGCCGCTCGGCATCGGGAACGCCTTTTACGGGTGACTCGCCCGTACCGACGTTGTCCATGGCGATGGTGGCGACACCTTGCGCCAGAAATGCGTCAGAAGCCGCCGTCATCTGTTCTTTATAAGCATCGACGCCTCCCCACATCACCACAAGAGGAGGCTGGTCCACACCCGCCGGCCTTCGAACCAGAAGCACGATTTCTTTGCCTTCGTCCTCGCGTCCGTTGAACGGTATTACGACTCGCTCGATAGGGTTTTCCCAATAACGGGAACCCCGGACATAGGCGTCGCGCTCGGCCACGGCACAGCGTATCTTGGCCGGATGATTCGGGCATGGGAAACGACCCATGAAGAATATGCCGCTGGCCTTTTGATACAGGCGAGAAGCCAGCAGTTGATCGCCGCTTTGCTCTGCGGCTTCCGCCTGTTTACGGACGGTTGAGCCTAGCGCTTCCCAGTATGCGCCCCAGGTCTGGCCATCCAGACCCGGCACACCTTGAATCCATTCTGCACCTTCGTCGGCCGGCAATGAGTTCATCGGATGATTACGCGCGGCAAGCTTTACCAGCATCCACTCTTTTGCCTCCTGCAAGGTCTTGGGGCGCCCGGACACCGTCGCACCCTTGAGCATGTCGTTCACCTTTGCCTCCATCATTCTTATTTTGCGCTGCCGCTGCAGCGCAATGGCCCCATTGTTGGGATTCGCCTTTTAATCATAGGGAGGGCGCCTCGATCATGTTGTGCCAATTCAGCACAATCTTTTGACTATTTGCGCACCCAACTTGCCCGTCTCTTCACCCTTCCCGACAAACCGAACCTCAGGCAGCCGGAGAAACCCGCAAAGTTGCCGGCATTTGCCCAAGCACGCACCATCTTTTGACCCAGTGCGCGAAAGCCGTGCCGACCTGTTGACGCGCACGCATGCTTGGCCACTTAATACGCTCGAAACAAGGCGAAGTGATCAACCACCGATGAAGAGAGTGTCATGGGACGCAGAAGAACAGCCCTGATAGTTGGCGGAGGAATCGCAGGCATGTCTTGCGCGTTGGAGCTGCACAAAGCCGGCCTCGCGGTGCACCTCATCGACCTGGACCCCGACTGGCGAGTCTACGGCGCAGGCATCACGATTACCGGGCCCACCCTCAGGGCGTTCCACGACTTGGGCATACTGGAGCCAGTCATGGCGCATGCCTATACCGGCGAGGGCATTCAAATCTGCAATGTCGAAGGCGAGCCAACCGGCCTGGTACCGACTCCCGGCGTCGGCCCCTCACACGTGCCCGGTTGTGGTGGGATCATGCGGCCTCTCCTGCACCAGATTCTTTCAGAGAAGGTAAAGCAAAAGCCCATAGATGTCCGGCTGGGCCTCACCGTCGACACGCTCATTTCACGGGCCGATCGGGTGGATGTCGGTTTTTCCGACGGAACCTCTGGCTCTTACGATCTGGTCATCGGCGCCGACGGCCTGTTTTCGCGTGTCCGGAATTTAATACTGCCGCAAGCACCACAGCCGGAATATACCGGCCAGACCTGCTGGCGACTGGCTGCCCCGCGCCCAGCGTCCATTGAACGCAGAACCTTCTTCCTGGGCGGCAATGTAAAAGTGGGGCTCAGCCCGGTCACCCATGCACAAATGTACATGTTTTTGCTTCAGACCACGCCACGTCCGCCGCATCTTCCCGCCGAAGTATTGCCGGAAAAGCTCAAAGGCCTGCTGGAAGGCTACGGAGGCCCCCTGAAGGAGATACGACAAAATCTTGGCCCGGATTCAAACATCATCATGAGGCCGCTTCAGACCTTCTTCCTGCCAAAACCATGGCATGTCGGCAGAGTCCTGTTGATCGGGGACGCGGCGCACCCGACAACGCCCCAGCTCGCCTCCGGAGCAGGAATGGCCGTTGAAGATGCCTTGGTGCTAGGGCAAGAGGCTGCCCGTCACGCCGAGGTGGAACACGTTTTTGAAGGGTTCATGAACCGTCGCTATAGCCGCTGCCGTCTTGTGGTCGAAAACTCCATAGAAATCGGCCGGCTTGAACAGCGTGGTGCACCGGCGTCCGATCAAACGCGGCTGGTTGCGGAATCTCTTACCGCATTGGCCGAGCCTATATAAAACCTTCGCGGCCTATGCCGCCGACCCCTGCCCACCCGGCCCCATCTGAAAGCCCCTTGCCGTAAGGAACCAGACGAAGGCCAGGGCGGCGGCCAGCAGGAACACCATGCTGGGTTCCCCGTAAGAGGTAATCACTCCGCCCAGCGTAGCCCCGGCAAACACCCCCAGCGACTGTGCCGTATTGTAGAAACCCAGGGCCAGCCCTTTAAATTCGACCGGGGCCACGCGGGAAACCAGCGACGGCTGTAGCGCCTCAAGGATGTTGAACGCGATGAAAAAGCCCACAAATAAAATGACCAGTGTGTAAAAGTTGTGGCTGGCCAGCGGCATCAGCGCCAGTACAACGGCCAGGCCCGCCACGGCAATTTCAAGCGCCACCTTATGGATGCGCCGCGTCTCGGTGTAGAACACCGCAGGCACCATCAGGATGAAGGACAGCAAGATCACCGGAAGGTAGACCTCCCACAGATGGGCCGAATCGTAGCCGCCCAGGGTGGCAAGCAGGCCGGGGGCCACCATGAATATGGCCATCAAGATGAAGTGCAGGCAGAAGACACCGAAATTAAGGCGCAGCAGACCGACATGAGACAGCACATCCCGGGCGCGTGCCTGAACGATGGGCTTTTCAATTTGCGGCGCCGAAGGCACCAGGGCTACGGCGATAAACAGGCAGACAAAGCCCAGCAAGCTGATCGCCCAGAACAGGCCGGAAAGCCCGAACCGGCCGACCAATAGCGGCGACAACACCAGCGAGGCCGCGAACGAAATTCCTATCGAACCGCCCACCATGGCCATGGCACGAGTGCGCACTTCGGGCCGGGTCGAGTCGGCGATCCAGGCGGTGATGGCGGCCGACACCGCCCCCAGCCCCTGCACCACGCGTCCGGCGATGATCCAGTTGATGTCGGTGGCCAGTGCACAGATGACGCCGCCGGCGGTGAACAGCACCATGCCGAAGACGATGACGACACGGCGGCCGTAGCGGTCGGACGCCATTCCCAGCGGTATCTGCAAAAAGGCCTGGGTCAGGCCATAGGCGCCCAGGGCGATACCGACTTTGGTGGCGTCGTTGCCGCCGGGCACAGACAGCGCGGCGACAGCAAAAATAGGAGTCAAAAGAAACAGACCCAGCATGCGCGAGGCAAACAACAAAGACAGCATGATGCTGGCGCGCCTCTCGCCGGCGGTAAGCTTCAGTTTGGTGGGTTGCATCTTTCCCTCATGAAGAAGGCTCAAGTATAAACAAGCTCGAAGTGGCCCGGCGCGCTATAGTAATGAGTTAGCCGTTAAAACTGTAGAACTTGATGGACGCGATTCGCATCCGGGGCGCCCGTACGCATAACCTGAAGAACGTTTCAGTAGACCTGCCACGCCACAAGCTGGTGGTGGTTACGGGTTTGTCGGGCTCGGGGAAATCATCGCTGGCATTCGATACCCTGTACGCTGAAGGCCAGCGTCGCTATGTGGAAAGCCTCTCGGCCTACGCACGGCAGTTCCTGCAATTAATGGACAAACCCGACGTAGACATGATCGAAGGGCTATCGCCCGCCATCTCCATCGAGCAGAAGTCAGCCGGCCACAACCCCCGCTCAACCGTAGGCACCATCACCGAAATCCACGACTACCTGCGTCTGCTGTACGCGCGGGTGGGCACACCCTATTGCCCGGACCACGGCCTGCCCTTGCAGGCTCAAAGCGTCAGCCAGATGGTGGACCAGGCCATGGCCTGGGCGCCCAATACCCGGCTGGCGATCCTGGCGCCGCTGGCGCGGGCTCGCAAGGGCAGCTTCGAAGACGAATGCGCGGGCCTGCAGGCCCAGGGGTTCGTGCGCCTGCGCGTCGACGGCGAAATGGTCGAGATAGACCGCGTTCCGCCCTTGAAGAAGACCGAGAAGCACGACCTTGACGTGGTCGTCGACCGCCTGCGCATCAAGCCCGAAAGCCGCCAACGGCTTGCCGAAAGCTTCGAGACGGCGCTGGGGCTTGCCGACGGCCGGGCCATTGCACTGAATATGGATTCGGGCGACGAGCTGGCCTTTTCCAGCCGCTATGCCTGCCCGGCCTGCCACCACAGCCTGCCCGAGCTTGAGCCTCGATTGTTCAGCTTCAACAACCCCGTGGGGGCCTGCCCCACCTGCGACGGCTTGGGCCACGTCGACTTCTTCGACCCCAAGCGGGTGGTTGCTTTTCCCGAACTGAGCATTGCCAGCGGAGCCATCAGCGGCTGGGATCGCCGCAACGCGTTCACCCACTCCCTGTTGACCAGCCTGGCGGCCCATTACGACTTCGACCTGGAAACCCCGTTCAATGAGCTGGACGAACAAGTCAGGCAGTGCGTACTGTACGGTTCAGGGGAAGAAGAAATCGCTTTCCTCTATCTGAACGAGAAAGGGCGCAGCACCGTAAAGAAGCATCCGTTCGAAGGCGTCATCCCCAATTTTGCACGGCGCTGGCGCGAGACCGACTCCAGCGCCGTGCGCGAAGAGCTGGGCAAGTTCCGCAACACCACAACCTGCCCCGACTGCGAGGGCTCACGGCTGCGCGTAGAAGCGCGCAACGTACTTATCGGCAGCGAGCCGGGCGCCCAGCAGCGGCGCGGACGGGCCATTTATGAAGTTGAAGCGCTGTCACTGGCCGCCTGCCTCAAATGGTTCCAGGAGCTTGAACTGACGGGCGCCAAAAAAGAAGTGGCCGACCGCATCACGCGTGAAATCGAAGCGCGCCTTCAGTTCCTGAACAATGTGGGGCTGAATTATCTTTCACTGGATCGCAGCGCCGATACCATTTCGGGCGGCGAGGCCCAGCGCATCAGGCTGGCAAGCCAGATCGGTTCGGGATTGACGGGCGTCATGTACGTGCTGGACGAGCCCTCGATCGGCCTGCATCAGCGCGACAATGACAGGCTCATCGAAACCCTGCGCCACTTGCGCAACCTGGGCAATAGCGTCATTGTGGTTGAGCATGACGAAGACATGATCCGCTCGGCCGACTTCGTGATCGACATGGGGCCGGGCGCCGGCGAGCATGGCGGCCAAGTGGTGGCTCAAGGCCCCCCCGAAGCGCTGGAAAACAACGCCGACTCGCTCACCGGCCAGTACCTCAGCGGAAAACGGCGCATTGAAATACCGCAACGCAGGCCGATCACGCCCGATATGCAGTGGCTGCGCATCAACGGTTGCACAGGCAATAACCTGAAGTCTGTCGATCTGGCCATTCCTGCCGGCCGGCTGGTGTGCATCACTGGGGTTTCAGGTTCTGGGAAATCAACCTTGATCAACGACACGCTGGCCACGGCGGTGTCGCATGAGCTGCACCGCAGCCAGGCCGAGCCGGCGCCGTTCGAGTCTATGGAAGGCCTGTCGGCCTTCGACAAGATCATTAGCGTCGACCAAAGCCCCATCGGGCGTACGCCGCGCAGCAACCCCGCCACCTACACAGGCATGTTCACGCCCATACGCGAGCTGTTCGCCGGCGTGCCCGAATCGCGCACGCGCGGCTATGACCCCGGCCGTTTCTCATTCAATGTAAAAGGCGGCCGCTGCGAAGCCTGCCAGGGAGACGGCGTAGTCAAGGTGGAAATGCATTTTCTGCCCGACATGTACGTGCCCTGCGACGTCTGCGGGGGCAAGCGGTACAACCGCGAAACCCTGGACATACGCTATCGGGGCCGCAACATCAGCGAAGTGCTTGACCTTACAGTGCAGCAGGCGCTTGAATACTTCGATGCGGTACCCGCCGTTGCAAGAAAACTGAAAACCCTGATGGACGTGGGCCTGTCGTACGTGCGCCTGGGGCAAAGCGCCACCACGCTATCGGGCGGCGAGGCGCAACGCGTGAAGCTTTCGCTCGAGCTTTCCAAGCGCAGCACCGGCAAGACGCTGTACATACTTGACGAGCCCACCACCGGCCTGCATTTCCAGGATATTTCTCTATTGCTCGACGTGCTGCGCAAATTAGTAGACAGCGGCAATACCGTCGTCATCATCGAACATAACCTGGACGTGATCAAGACCGCCGACTGGGTCATCGATATGGGGCCCGAAGGCGGCGCGGGGGGCGGACGCATCATCGTCCAAGGAACGCCCGAAGACATCGCCGCCCATCCCGAAAGCCACACCGGCCGCTATCTGAAGCATTTGCTCAAGACCTAGAACCCGACGATTACAAGCCGCTTTGCGCTAAGCCGCCGGCGCATCCAAAAAAGGAAACAGCCGCCGAAAGGTCGTCCTTTCGGCGGCTGCGGGGCCGGCGCGATCAGTCAGCCAGGCTGCCCCCCAGCAGGCGCGCGATCTCACGCGAATCGATCACTGTGCCGATGTTGTTGCGCACCGTGGCCAGCGTGCCTTCGTGGCCCACCTTGCTGTTGCTGCCCACGCAGTCTTCGGCCAGCACAATGCTGTAGCCAAGGAAAAACCCTTCACGCAGGGTGGAATCGACGCACACATTGGTTGCCACGCCGGCAAGCACCAGGGTCTTGATGCCTTCACGCTGAAGCAGCTCATGGAGCTTGGTGTTGTGGAAGCCGCTGAAGCTATGCTTGTCGATCACTACGTCGCCTTCTTCGGGGGCGATGCGAAAATAGTCGGCGCCCCAGGTGTTTTCCAGGCAGCAGCCTTCTTCACCGCGCTTGACTCTATAGGCCGGCGTCAGGTATTTGAAGTCGTAGATGGAACGCACCCACACGATGCGCACCCCCAAAGGCCGCACAGCGTCCATCAGCCGCTTGATGCGATCTGCCACGCCGGCGGCGAAGCCGACCTTATAGTCGCGGCGCTTGCTCAGGTACCCGTCTTCGGCGCAAAAATCATTCTGCATGTCGATGACCAACAGCGCCGTATGCTCGGGATGAAGCTGAGCGTCAAGAGATTCCAGCAATGCCGCCATGGGTTACAGCCTTTCAGGAGCGGGCAGCACGTGGCCGCATTTGTCGCAGGTGCGAAACTCTTGAGAGCCGTAGAAATTTTCGTAGGCGCGTCCGACCGGGTCGTTGGTATAGTGGGCCACAACGTAGCTTTCTTCGTGCAGGAAGTGGTCGCAGTTGGGACAGTACCAATGAAAGCGGTCGATCTCACCGGGCAACCTGGCGCGCTCGATCACAAACTGGAAGGCGTCCGGCGCGAAGCGGGGCGAATGCGGCACCATGGGGGGCTGGAAAAGCACCGAGCCTTCAGGCACATAGGCGATTTCTTCTTTACCCTCGGGCGTGCGATAGTGCAGATTGAGGTCGCCCTTGAGCGAATACTGAATCTCGTAGCTGGGGTTCAGGTGGAACTCGCTGCGATACTCGCGCCCCCGCGCCACAAATGCCAGCGAGTCGGGAGTAAGCCAAAGCTGGTGGGTTCGTTTGCCGGTTTCGATAAGATGCTGCATAACCGCCTCGAAATCGAGAGTGGGCATCTCGAACCCGCTCGTCACGATCATTTTTTTCAATGCGTCCGTTGTGTCCATGGTTCGTCTCCTTGACGTCGTATTCAGGCTCACTAAGCCTTACACTTGATCCATGGACTCATTCTTACATGTCGTTGCAAGCGGCAGTTACGCAAAAACCTTCTAAGGTTGCCGAAACCCTTTATGCCTCCTCATACCAAACACCTCAAGGCTTTCCATGCGGTTGCGCGGCTTGGCAGCATGAACAAGGCGGCCGTGGAACTGCTGCGCGCGCATTCGGCCGTGGCCCACGCCATACAGCAACTCGAGCAGGGGCTGGAACAGGCATTGTTCGAGCGGGCCGCCCGGGGCATGCTGCTGACCGAGGCCGGCCACATATTGCTGCGCCGTGTCGAATACGCTTTTGCCGAAATGGAAGCCGCCCGCACCGAGCTGGAAGACATATACACGGCGCAAGACATACCACCGCGCAATGCGCCGATTTTCAGCCTGGCGGTCAATGAACGCCGCCTGGCCGCCCTGGTTGCGCTGGCCGAGCAAAAACACATGGGCGCCGTGGCGCAACAGCTCGACATTTCCCAGCCCGCCGTCAGCATGGCGGTGCGCGATCTCGAGGACGGCATCGGCCTGGCTCTGTTCGATCGCTCGGGCACGCTGTGGCAACCCACCGGGGCCGGCGAAATCATCATCAATCACGTTAAACGCGCCTTGTCGCAACTACGCCTGGCCGACGCCGAGCTGGCGGCCATGGACGGCCATATACGCGGGCAAATCATCGTGGGCGCGCTGCCCTTCGGACGCCCCTACATCCTTCCCGCCGCCATCTCGCGCCTGCACCGCAAGCATCCGGGGCTGCAGTTCAACACCCTTGAAGCGCCATTGAAGACGCTTACCTATGCCCTGTGGTGCGGCGATATCGATTTCATCCTGGGCGCCCTCAGCCCCACCGAGCTGTACCCAGATCTCATACAAGAAAACCTCTTCAGCGACCGCATGGGCGTCATCGCCCGCGCCGGCCACCCCCTTGGCGCGCGACCCGGGCTCACCCTGGCCGATACGCTGTCGGCCGATTGGGTGCTGCCCCGCCAGGGCACGCCCCCGCGCCAGGTGCTGCGCGCCGCCTTCGCGGCGCTGGGCATGCAAGAACCTTCGGCCACGGTCGAATCCTCTGATCTGTCGGTGATAAGAGGCCTGCTGCTGGAAAGCGACATGGTCACCGCGGCGTCATCCCACCTGTTCCACCATGAGTTCAGTGCGGGCGCCCTTCAACAGCTGCCTCTGGAGCTGGTCGAATCGCCGCGCTCGGTGGGCATATTGCGCCGCACGTCCGAACATTCTTCGCCCGGCGCCCAATTGCTTATCGAAGAAATACGCCAGATGCGCGGCATGCCCACCGGGTCAACGCTAAGCGCATGCCCCGAGGGCGAATGAATAACGCTCCCGCCCGGCGCAAGCCATGCCGCTTGCCGCCTCCGACGAGCGCTTTTTGCCTTGAGGCGGCTTCAATCCATGCGGAATAGTTCGCGATGCTCGCGAATAGCGTAGCGGTCTGTCATGCCCGCGATGTAGTCTGCAATGGCCCGGGCCTGTTGCGTGTCGCCCTCGCGCCGGTATTCGTCCTTGAGCAGGCGGGGCTCGTCGATGAAAGCGACAAACAGCTCACGCACGATTCGACGCGCCTTGGTCGTCATGCGCATGACCTGGCTGTGACGATACAGGTTGTTCAGTAAAAAACGCTTCAAGGCATCGGTTTGAGCACGCATGGGCGCCGAGAAAGCCGCCAGCGGCTCAGCCGCCCGCACATCGTCCACGTCGGCGAGGCCCACGCGCTGGATATTGGCAAGCGTGGTTTCGGTCAGGTCGACGATCAGCGTATTGATCATCGCCCGGATGGTCTCGGCGATGGCTCGCTGGCGTTCAAGGTTGGGATGCTTGCGCATCACGCCCGAGTAATGAGTGGCGAATATTTCTATTTGCATCAGCTGTTCGATGCGAATAAGCCCAGAGCGCAAGCCGTCGTCGACGTCGTGGTTGTTGTAGGCGATTTCATCGGCCAGGTTGGCGATTTGCGCTTCCAGCGAGGGCTGTGTACGTTCCAAAAAACGCCGGCCCACATCGCCCAGCTCGCGCGCATGCTTCACCGAGCAGTGCTTGAGGATGCCTTCGCGGGTTTCAAAGCACAGGTTCAGGCCATTGAAGGCCGCGTAGCGCTCTTCAAGCTCATCGACCACGCGCAAGCTTTGAAGGTTGTGCTCAAAGCCGCCGGCGGCCGGCGCCATTTCTCGCATGCAGGCGTTAAGTTCATCTTGGCCTGCATGGCCAAATGGGGTATGGCCCAGGTCGTGCGCCAGCGAAATCGCTTCGGTGAGGTCTTCGTGCAGGCCGAGGTTGCGCGCCAAAGTTCGGGCAATTTGCGCCACTTCTATGCTGTGAGTAAGGCGGGTACGAAACAGGTCGCCTTCGTGATTGACGAACACCTGGGTCTTGTATTCAAGCAAGCGAAATGCGTTGCAGTGGATGATGCGGTCACGGTCGCGCTGGAACTGAGAGCGATTGGAAGGCGGCGCCTCGGGGTGCGGACGGCCGCGAGTACGCTCGGGGTTGGATGCATAAGGCGCCAAAGCCGTCACCGCCACCCCCCTAGCCCTGAACCGCTGTGGTACGCAGCAATACCTCGCGCACCGCGTCGTCGGGCGCTGTTTGACACACGGCCCGGCCTATTTCCGGCAGCAGCACGAATCGCAACTGCCCCCCTTCGGTCTTTTTGTCGACCTGCATGTGGTCGAGCCAGCGCTCAACGCCAAGATCGGGCGGGGTATCGGGGCAACCGATTTCGCGCACCAGCGACCGGACACGCTCGACGCTTTCGCGCGGCAGCCCCAGCACCAAGGACGAAAGCTCGGCCGCCTGGATCATGCCGCAGCCCACCGCCTCGCCGTGCAGCCACTGGCCATAGCCCAGGCCGGCCTCTATGGCATGCCCGAAGGTATGACCAAAATTAAGAATGGCCCGCAAACCCGATTCGCGTTCGTCCTGCGAAACGACCTGAGCCTTGAGTTCGCACGAACGGCGAATGGCATGAACGATTGCAGCCTCGTCAAGCGCCCGCAGCTTGGCAACATTTTGTTCGCACCAGGCAAAGAACTCGGCGTCGATAATCGCACCGTATTTGATGACTTCGGCCAGCCCGGCGGTGATCTCGCGCGCCGGCAGGGTCTTGAGCACGTTCACGTCGATTTCAACCGCGACCGGCTGGTAGAAGGCGCCGATCATGTTTTTGCCCAAGGGGTGGTTCACGCCTGTCTTGCCCCCCACGGAAGAATCGACCTGCGCCAACAGCGTGGTGGGAATCTGTACGAACCGGATGCCGCGCATATAGCAGGCGGCGGCAAAGCCGCCCATGTCGCCGATGACACCTCCGCCCAATGCCACCAGCACCGCCTTGCGATCGAAGCGGTTTTTTAGCAGGGCATCGAAAACGAGGTTGAGCGTTTGCAGGTCTTTGTACTTTTCGCCGTCGGGCAATTCGATGCGCACCACCCGATGGCCCGCGTCAGCCAGGGCTTTCTCGGCTCGGGCGGCGTAAAGCGCCGCCACTGTCGGGTTGGTGACCAGCGCCACCGCCGTGGCGTCAGAGGGTATGCTCTGCCCGAGATGATCCAGTCGGCCCGGATGAATATGGATGGGGTAGGCGCCGCCGGGCGTTTCAACTTGTACGGTGTTCATCACGCAATCTCGTTTGGTTCAATAGAGACACCAGGTCGTGCACGGCCTGGGGGATAGGCGTGCTGCCGGTGTCGAATGCCAGCGTGGCCACTTCTTCATAAAGCGGCTCGCGCTGAGCCAGAAGTTCGGCAACGCGCGCACGCGGATCGTCGGTTTGCAAAAGGGGACGTTGACGGTCGCGGGCAACGCGCTGGTACAATTCATCGCTGGTGGCGCGCAAATACACCACCAGCCCGCGCTCTTTGAGCATGCTGCGGTTCTTTGCGGCCAGCACTGCGCCCCCGCCGGTGGCCAGCACAATGCCTTTTCGCTGAGAGTAATGGTCGAGCAACTGAGTTTCGCGCCGCCGGAAGCCATCTTCGCCCTCAATTTCGAAAATGACGGCAACAGGCACGCCGCAACGGGCTTCAAGCGCAAGATCCAAATCAACGAACTCGCGCTTCAATGCCTTGGCAAGATGGCGCCCTATCGTGGTCTTGCCCGCACCCATCATGCCCACCAGGAATATCGGCCGTTCATTGGCATCGGCGGGCGCCGACCCAGCCTCCGCATCGCACCGATGGCCTGCCTGAATCGCGGAATTCGCACGTAAAGAATCAGTCATTTGTGTATTATCCCACTTGCAATCCTTCTTTAGCCCACTGCCTTCGCATTAATCCGTTACATTGTTCTTGTGCAATGCTCGCGGCGCGGACCGCCAGGGCTTAAAATCGCCATCAATGAGCTCTACTAAATCTTCTGACAGCAAGCCTCGATCACGCTTGCCGCGATTCCTGATCAAGTCGGCCGTTTTTCTGGCCGGGCTTGGCCTTTGCGGGGCGCTGCTTGGCGCGCTTGCCTTGGCGCTGGCCTGGCCTAATCTGCCTGACCTTACGGCCATGGTCGACTACCGTCCGCGCGTTCCGCTGCGGGTCTACACCTCTGACAAGGTGCTAATAGGCGAGTTCGGCGAAGAACGCCGCAACGTATTGCGGTTCGATGAGGTTCCCGACGTCATGAAATCGGCCATTTTAGCAGCCGAGGACGACCGTTTTTACCAGCACGGGGGCATTGACTGGACAGGTGTCGCGCGTGCCGTTGTGGCGAACGTCACACACATGGCCAAGGCCCAGGGCGCCAGCACCATCACGATGCAGGTCGCGCGCAACTTCTATTTGTCGTCCGAAAAAACCTACACCCGAAAATTCTACGAACTGCTGCTTACCTTCAAGATAGAGGCCACCCTTACCAAAGACCAGATTCTCGATCTGTACATGAACCAGATCTTCCTGGGTCATAGGGCCTACGGCTTCGCCTCTGCGTCGCGCACTTATTTCGGCAAGCAGCTTAGCGACATCACGATCGCCGAGGCCGCCATGCTGGCAGGCATCCCCAAGGCGCCGTCACGCTTCAATCCTATTGCCAACATGCCCCGCGCAAAATCGCGCCAGGGCTACGTGTTGAACCGCATGCGCAGCCTGGGCTATATCACCGAGGCCGAATACGAAGAAGCCACTGAGCAGCCCATCGTACTGAAGTCGGCGCCCGGCACGCCGGCCGGTGGCTACGCCATTCAAGGCGAGTACGTCGCCGAGCTGGCTCGCCGCCTGCTGTATAGCGTCTACCAAGACAATGTCTATTCGCGCGGCTTCAACATCTACACCACCATCCATTCAAAGGACCAGCAGGCCGCCTACGATGCGGTGCGTGAAGGCATCCTGCAGTACACCCGCCGGGCGATCTATCCCGGCCCAGAAGAAACCGTTCGCTTGCCCGAGGGTCTGGAAAACGACGGCGTGGCTCTTGACACGCTGCTCGACGAACTGCAAGACAAATATCCGGACAGCGGCGACCTGCTCATGGGCGTCGTCCTGTCGGCCAGCCCCGATAAAATCACGGTGGCGCGCAGTTCGCAGCAAATCATCGAAGTCACCAATAAAGAAGCCCTTAAAATCGTGGCCCGAGGCCTGGGCAAGAACGCCAAGGACCAATACCGCATAGAGCGCGGGTCGGTTGTCTACGTGCACGAGAACGGCGATCACTGGGAAGTCATAAACCGCCCCGCGGTGCAGGCAGCCTTCGTATCCGTTCGGCCGCAAGACGGCGCGATCCTGTCACTGGTCGGCGGTTTCGACTTCGAAGAACAGTTCAACCGCGTGACGCAGGCATGGCGCCAGCCGGGCTCGGCATTCAAGCCCTTCATTTATGCCGCCGCCCTCGAACGAGGCCTTACACCGGCCACGCAAGTGTCGGACGAGCCCTTCATGCTTACCGCCCAGCAAACAGGGTCGAAGGCGTGGCAGCCCAAAAACTACGGCAACACGTACGAACCCATGCTGACCATGCGCCAGGGGTTGTATAAATCCAAAAATATGGTGTCCATTCGCATCATGCAGGCCATCGGGCCCAAGTACGTGCAAGACTACATCACACGGTTCGGCTTCGACCGCTCCCGAAATCCGGCCGTGCTGCCCCTGGCGCTGGGCGCGGGCAACGTAACGCCTTTGCAGCTGGCGGGCGGGTTCGCGGTCTTCGCCAACGGCGGCTACCGGGTGCCGCCCTACCTTATCGACCATGTCACCGATTCAAACGGCAAGGTCATCATGCAGGCTCGCCCCACCGTCGCCGGCGACGCGGCGGCGCGCGCCATCGACCCGCGAACCGCATACGTGATGAACGACATGCTGCGCGGTGTCGCCACCTACGGCACGGCCGCACGCACGCATGCTGCGCTCAAGCGCAACGATATCGGCGGCAAAACGGGAACCACGAACGATTCGCACGATGCCTGGTTCGCCGGCTTCACCCCAAAACTGGTCGGCGTGGCCTGGATGGGCTTTGACCAGCCCCGTTCATTGGGTACGCGCGAGACGGGCGGCGGCGCCTCGATGCCCATCTGGCTCGACTACATGCGAGTGGCTCTCGATGGGGTCCCCGAAGCTCCCGCCGGCGACCCGCCCAACGGGCTAAGCCGAATCGACGGCGACCTGTATTTTGCCGAGTTTCCGCCCGGACAAGCCGTGGCTCGTGTCGGCCTGCCCACCCCCGAAGAACTGCAGCCGTTCATTGACGGCAGCGGCATCGACGACGGCGGCTTGGATGGCATCGGCACATTGCTCGAACGTATCGGTTCCGGCAATGTGCAGGGCGATGCCGCGCAAGTTCAACGCGTACAGTTCTAGCCGTAACCCAGGCGCCGGCCAAGACGGCCGAACTTCGAAACGATCTTGGCCGGCGACACGCCCGCAGCCGCGGCCCGGTTCGGCCGCCGCCATGCCTATATGATGACTTTTATCGGTTCGCCTGTGGCCTCGGAGACGATCTGCGACAGCGCCTCGGCCATGTGGGGGCCGCCGCGCGTATCATTCCAGCGCTGCCCATCGAAGCGATAATGGAAACCGCCGCTTGGAGCCGCCACCCACATTTCCCGCATGGGCGTCTGACTGTTGACCACCACATGAATAGAGTTGTCGAACACCAGGGTCAGGACATTGCCGCTGCGATGGGCCTCGATGTCGAGATCGTGTAATGAAACCCAGTCATCCGACTGGCTTTCAAGCGCATCCAGTATGCTTTTGCATCGAGCAAGAAATTCAGATTCATTCATATCTTTATATTCACCGATTTTTGGAGTCCATCATGCAAGCGCCCCGAACCAAGACGCGCGCGTCATTCAAGTACCGCATTGTAGCCAGCCTGGCTTTGCTTCCGCTGCTGCTTGCCTGCGGCTACAAGGGGCCGCTGTATATGCCGCCCCCCCCGCCACCGGAAGAAGCACTGACCACCCCTCCGCCGGCGCCGGGCAACGTCAGCACAGATGGCACCGTACCTCTGGCTGTCGAATAAAAGAAGGGCGGATGCAAGCAGTGTTGTATTATTTCAGGCTGCGTTCGTAGTTTACGAACTCTGCTCAACCTCGCGTGTATGGCCGGCAAACCAAGGCCGTCGCGCATCCTGCCCTGATTTCCCATGACTGTTGCTCCCCACTTTGCTTTCAAAAACCAGACCTTGCACGCCGAGGAGGTTCCGCTTGCCAAGCTTGCGCAAGAGTTCGGCACCCCCCTTTACGTCTATTCGCGGCAAGCGCTGCGCGATGCATGGAGCGCATATAGCGAGGCCGCCCAGGGCCGCGACGTGCTCGTCTGCTTTGGCATGAAGGCCAATTCCAACCTCGCCGTGCTTAACGAATTTCGAAAGCTGGGGTCAGGCTTCGACATCGTCTCGGGCGGAGAGCTGGCCCGCGTGCTTGCTGTGGGCGGCGACCCTGCCAAGGTGGTGTTTTCGGGCGTGGGAAAGCAGGCCTGGGAAATGCGCGATGCGCTACAGGCGGGCGTCAAATGCTTCAACGTCGAATCTGAGGCTGAACTTGAACAACTGGCCAGGGTTGCCGCCGAAATGGGCAAGGTGGCGCCCGTATCGGTGCGTGTCAACCCCGATGTCGACGCACACACCCACCCCTATATCTCGACCGGCTTGAAAGAAAACAAGTTCGGCATCGCCATTGAAGCCGCGCCCGACGTCTACCAGCGTGCGGCTGAACTTGAAAGCCTGGACGTTGTCGGCGTCGATTGCCACATCGGGTCGCAGATCACCGAGGTAGAGCCTTACCTGGATGCCCTCGAAAAACTGCTCGACCTGATCGACACATTGGCCGAAGCCGGCACACACATCAAACACCTGGACCTTGGCGGCGGCATCGGCATACGCTATACCGATGAAACTCCCCTGACCCCAAAGATGCTGCTGGACGCGGTCTTTGAACGACTGCACGCCCGCAAGCTCGAACACCTGCAGATCGTGCTCGAGCCAGGCCGCTCGCTAGTCGGCAACGCCGGAATACTGCTTACGAGCGTGCACTACCTGAAGCACACCGAAGCCAAGAACTTCGCCATCGTTGATGCCGCCATGAACGATCTTCTGCGTCCTACCCTGTACGATGCCTGGCACAGCGTCGAGCAGGTCGATCAGCCGGCGGCGGATCGGCCCGACGACGCCCAAACCTACGATGTGGTCGGGCCCATTTGCGAAAGCGGCGACTGGCTGGCGCGCGACCGGAAACTGGCGGTGCAGCAAGGCGACCTCTTGGCGATTATGTCGGCCGGCGCCTATGCCTTTACCATGGCCAGCCAGTACAACACCAGGCCCCGCCCGGCAGAGATCATGGTCGACGGCTCAAGCTACCATGTGGTGCGCCCGCGCGAAACCCTGGAAAGCCTGTTCGCGGAAGAAAAACCATTGCCGTAAACGTGAAACCGTTTATGCACGACCAGCCGGCGGCCCAAGCGCGGGCCGCCGTTTTACCGGCGGCAACACCTGCGCCTGAATTACAGTTCGCCGTAAGAGTGCAGGCCTGACAGGAACATGTTTACGCCCAGGAAGGCGAAGCTGGTAATGAGCAGGCCTGCCAGCGCCCAATAAGCCGCCATGGTGCCGCGCAAGCCCTTCATGAGCCTCATGTGCAGCCATGCCGCATAGTTGAGCCAGACGATAAGGGCCCAGGTTTCTTTGGGATCCCACTGCCAGTATGCGCCCCAGGCATCAGCGGCCCACAGCGCACCCAATATGGTGGCGACGGTAAAGAACGCGAAGCCCACCGCGATGGCCCTATACATGATGTCGTCGAGAATCTCGAGCGAAGGCAGCTTGCGCGAGATGGGGCCACGCAATGCAAGGATTGCACCGACGATGATGGCGCCAATGCCGAAGTACAGCATCCAGGTCGCGGACAGTTCTTGCGAACCGAACATCATCGGTTCAGCGCACAATACCGCCCCAAGCACGAACAGCGGCAGCAGCTTGCCCCACGAGCGGGTTTCGCCATGCTCTTTGATGAGGTAGGCAAAACCCACCATCGCCGCTAAAGAAAAAGTGCCGTAGCCAATGAAGTTGGCGGGAACGTGTATTTTCATCCACCAGCTTTTAAGGGCCGGCACCAGAGGCTGGATTTGAAACGCCTCGCGGGTGAACGAGTACCAAAGCAGGAAGATCACCGACGAACTGACCACC